>DASVGV010000146.1:0-28180 GCA_036379355.1 Mycobacteriales bacterium
CGCGTCGACCGGGTCGACGCGGACCAGGAGGCCGCCCTGGCCACTGGCGGCGACGGCCAGGTTGCCGTGGACCGAGAACGCGAGGCCGCCGAACATCCGCCGCTCGCTGACGCCGGCGACGGGGCCGACGAGCTCGCGCACACGGTCGGCAAGATCGACGTCGTACACGCGCCGGAGCCTAGGGCCGGCCTCCGACGCCTGCGCCCAGCCGTAGGCGCACCGGGGCCCCAGCGGTCCCGATCCGGCGGCAGGCGCGCCCCTGCCGGCGCGTGCGCGCGACCGGCGCGGGGTCTCAGGCCAGGGCGAGGGTGGCGACCTCGTCGAGGAGGCTCACCTCGTCGCCGAGCAGCAGCCGGTCGACCTTCCCGCGCCGCCAGTACAGGTGCGCGTCGTGCTCCCACGTGAAGCCGATGCCGCCGTGGACCTGGATCGCGGCGCTCGTCGCCTGCTCGATGACCTGGGCGGCGTACGCCTTCGCGGCCGCGCTCGCCATCGGCAGCTCGTCCGGCGACTCGTCGGCCGCCCACGCGGCCCACCACACCAGCGAACGCAGCTGCTCGACGCCCACGTACGCGTCCACCAGCGCGTGCTTCACGGCCTGGTACGAGCCGATCGGCCGGCCGAACGCGGTGCGCAGCTTCGCGTACTCGACGCCCATCTCGACCGCCTTCGCCGCTGTCCCCAGGTCCTCCGCCGCGAGGATCACGCGGCCGACCTGGAGCGCCCGCTCCCAGCGGTCGCCGGGCGCCACGACGTCGCCGCCCTGGAGCGCCACCGACGCGAGACCCCGCGAGGGGTCGATCTGCTCTCGGCCCGTGGTGGTCTCGCCCGGCGCCGCGACGACCTGGCCGTCGACCAGGGCGAGGAAGGTCTGGGCGCCCTGCGCGTCGAGCGAGGGGTGCGGACCATCGACGACGGCGTACGCCACCGACCCGTCCGCGAGGGCCGACGACCGCGCGTCGTCGCCGGCCAGGAGCACCGCCGCCCGGGCGGCCGTCGCGAGCGACGGCCCGGCGAGGGTGCGCCCGCCCTGCTCGGCGACCACGGCGAGGTCGAGGACGGTGCGGCCGGAACCGCCGGCCGACTCGGCGACCGTGATCCCGTAGAACCCGATGTCCGCGACCGCCTTGAGGCCGGGCGCCACGGGCGCTCCGGTGTCCAGCTGCGCGCGGACGGCCGCAGGCGACGCGGACGCCTCGTAGAAGTCCTTGGCGCCGCGCGCGAAGTCGCGCTGGTCGTCGTCGAGGTCGAAGTTCACGCCCCCGCTCCCTTCACGCTCTCGGCGAACGAGATGCCCTTGTCTGCGCGCGGCTCGGTCGGCAGGCCGAGGACCCGCTCGCCGATGACGTTGCGCAGGATCTCGTTGGTGCCGCCCGCGATCGCGAGGCCGGGCAGCCCGGCCTGGGTGTGCTGGAACCGGCCCTCGCCGGTCGGCCCGGTGAGATAGACGGCGTCGTCACCGAGCAGGCGCACGCCCACGTCGGCCACCTTGCGAGCGGCCTCCGTACCGGCGAGCTTCCCGGCGCTGCCCTCCGGCCCCGGCGGCTGACCCTTGCTGATCGCGGTGAGGCGGCGGTACCCGGTGTAGCGGGCGGCCAGCGACTCGACGTACGCCTGACCGATCGCCTGCCGCGCCACCGCCTGGCGCGGCGCGGGCAGCCCGGGCAGCTTGTCCTTGGCCAGCGCGCTCAGCGCCTCCAGGCCGATGCCGAGGTCCGACCCGCCGCCGCCGATGGACATGCGCTCGTTCATCAGGGTGGTGATCGCCACCCGCCAGCCGTCGTTGACGTCGCCGAGGCGCTCGTCGTCCGGGATCACCACGTCGTCGAAGAAGACCTCGTTGAACTCCGCGCCGCCGCTCATCTGCTTGAGCGGACGCACCGTGACGCCCGGCGCGTGCATGTCGATCACGAACATGGTGAGGCCGCGGTGCTTGGGCAGCGACGGGTCGGTACGGGCGAGCAGGATGCCGTAGTCGGCGAGGTGGGCCACCGTCGTCCAGACCTTCTGCCCGTTGACCCGCCAGCTGCCGTCGTCCTGCTGCTCGGCCTTCGTCCGCAGGGCGGCGAGGTCGGACCCGGAGGCGGGCTCGCTGAACAGCTGGCACCAGATGTCGTCGGCGCGCAGCAGCCGGGCGAGGTAACGCTCCTGCTGCTCCTTGCTGCCGTGGGCGATGATCGTCGGTCCGCACATGCCGATGCCGATCGAGTTGACCGGTCCGGCGATGCCGAGGCGCCCCAGCTCCTGGCCGACGATCGCGTTCTGCATCGGGGTCCCGCCCTGGCCGCCGTACTCCTTGGGCCAGGTCACCCCGATCAGCCCGCCGTCGTACAGCACCGCCTGATGCTTGCGCCGGGCGGCACCGACGTCGCCGCTGTCGTCACCGGAACCGCGCAGCTCGTCGTGGTGCTCGTTCAGGTAGGCGCGGACCGCGGCCCGCCACGTCGCCTCTTCGGGTGTGTCGTCGAAGTCCATGCGTGCTGTCCTCGCGTCGGGGCGGCTGGGATCCTCGGGACGCTAGCACCGCGTCCGGGCGCCGGGAACACAAACCTGCACCCGTGCACGCAAGTTGCGGGAAACGTCCTACACTCTGCGCATCTGTTCCCGCCGCCCGCCCGGAGGTCCGTGATGACCATGACGTCGAGCACCGCCCCCTGGAAGGTCGACGACATCGACCTGTCCACCCAGGAGTTCTGGGCCCTGCCGTGGTCCCGTCGACTCGACGCCATGGCGCTGTTGCGCAGCGAGGCACCGTTCGCGTTCTTCGACGAGCCCGTCGACCTGCCGGGCTTCGTCCCCGGCCCCGGCTACTACGCGATCACGCGGCACGCGGACATCCTCGAGATGAGCCGGCGGGCCGACATCTACTGCTCGGGCGCCGGCGCGACGTCGATCCTCGACATGCCCACCGAGATGCTCGAGTTCTTCGGCAGCATGATCAACATGGACGACCCCCGGCACGCGAAGATCCGCCGGATCGTGTCCCGCGCCTTCACGCCGAAGATGCTGGCGCGCGTCACGGACGACATCTCCGCGCTGGCAGCAGAGATCGTGGCCGGCATCGCCGCGGAGCCGTCCGGCACCGTGGACATCGTCGAGCGTCTCTCCGCCCCGTTCCCGCTGACGATCATCATGCAGATGATGGGCATCCCCGAGGAGAAGTACGACATCTGCCTGCGGATGACCAACATCATCCTGTCGGGCGGCGACCCCGAGTACCTGCCGCCGGACACCGAGAACCCGATCGGCGTCTTCCTCGAGGCGGGCGCCACCCTGGCGGGTGTCATGCACGAGCTCGCGGCCGCGCGACGCGAGCAGCCCACCGAGGACCTCACGTCTGCCCTCGTCAACTCGTCGGTCGACGGCGAGAAGCTGACCGACGAGGAGCTCGCCTCGTTCTTCATCCTGCTGCTGGTCGCCGGCAACGACACCACCCGTACGGCCATCTCGCACGGAGTGCTCGCCCTCAGCCGCAACCCCGACCAGAAGCAGGCCTGGATGGCGGACGTCGAGGGCGTCACGCCCACCGCGGTCGAGGAGATCGTGCGCTACGCCACCCCGGTCGGGTGGATGCGCCGCACGGTCACGCAGGACATCGAGTACCGCGGACACCCGTTCAAGACCGGGGACAAGGTGATCCTGTTCTACGGCGCTGCGAACCGTGACCCGGAGGTGTTCACGGACCCGGACGCGTTCGACGTGCGCCGCGACCCGAACCCGCACGTCGGGTTCGGCGGTCCGGGACCGCACTTCTGCCTGGGCGCCAACCTCGCCCGCCGCGAGATCGGCATCGTCTTCGGCCAGCTGTTCGCGCAGCTGCCCGACTTCGAGGTCACGGGCGAGCCGGAGTTCCTCGTGTCCTCGTTCATCAACGGCATCAAGCGGATGA
This sequence comes from Mycobacteriales bacterium, assembly GCA_036379355.1. GTDB lineage: Bacteria > Actinomycetota > Actinomycetes > Mycobacteriales > CAJCIY01 > CAJCIY01. The sequence goes on from DASVGV010000146.1 coordinate 3,890, forward strand.
CGGTGACCTTCACCCCGAAGTCGTGAGGGTGACGACGCCGCAGGCGCGGTTCGGAGCGGTGGTCGCGGCCGGCGCGGCCGCCCTGACGCTCGCCGTGTCCGGATGCGGGTCGAGCTCGAACGCGACCCCGCACAGGTCGAGCGCCTCGGCCTCGCCGGCCGCGCTGCCGGCCGGCGGCCTCGACCAGTGGTTCGGCCGGCACGTCGTCGCGGTGACCCACAACGGCGGCGAGCAGCAGTTCCCGCAGGACACCCTCTTCGCCCTGCACAGCGCCGAGAAGCTGCACATGCAGGTCCTCGACGTCGACATCCAGATGAGCAAGGACGACATCCCCGTCCTCATCCACTCCGAGACGGCGGACTCGAGCACGAACGGTCAGGGCGACGTCTCCCAGCTGACCGCCGCCCAGCTCTCCCAGCTGGATGCCGCGTACTGGTGGGTGCCCGACTGCGGCACGAGCTGCAAGGGCAGGCCGGCCTCCGCGTACGTCGACCGCGGGATCCGGACGGGCGCCAAGCCGCTGCCACCCGGGGCCACGAGCCGCGCCGAGTTCGGCGTGCCGACCCTCGAGGAGGTGTTCCAGCAGTTCCCGAACGCCTTCCTCGACATCGAGCTGAAGCCCGAGTCGGACTCGGCCATCAAGGTCGCCGCGCTGATCCACCAGTACCACCGCGAGGACCGCACGATCGTGGCGTCGTTCGACGACAAGCAGATCGCCCAGTTCCACGCCCTCGCGCCGACCGTGCCCATCTCGCCCGGGCAGACGGCGAGCACGAACTTCTTCCTCGGCAAGCCCATGCCGCCCGGGTTCCAGGTGCTGCAGCTGCCCTACCGGTACGAGTTCGGCGGCAAGATGGTCACGGTGATCACGCCGGATCTGATCTCGCGGGCGCACGCGGCGGGGCTCGCCGTGTGGGTGTGGGACGAGGGCGCGACGCCCGGCAAGGCGCTCTACCAGACGCTCGTCAACCTCGGCGTCGACGGCATCCTCGCCAGCCGCCCGTCGGACCTGCTCGACGTCCTGCACGCCGACCACGCCGAGTGGTCACCCGGCTCCTGACCCGAGGCCGGCTCAGGAGCCGATCCCGTAGACGGTGCCCACGGGCGGCGGTACGTCCGTCAGGCGGGTCACGGTGGCGTCCACGACCCTGGTGAAGACCGCCGTGGACGCCCGCATGTGCGCGGCGAGCTCGTCCACCGGTCGGAGCACCTCCAGGACGCCGTTCGCGTAGTCGGTGGGGTATCCCAGCAGCAGCAGCGGCAGGCCCGCCTCGCCGGCGAGCACGACCTCCGGGCCCGCGGTCTGGCTGACCGCAGTCACGCCGACCCGGGCCAGCGCGGCGATCTCGCTGCGGCTGTTGAACCGCGGGCCGTCGACGTGCCCGTAGCAGCCGCGATCGACGACGGGCACGCCGAGGTCGCGCGCCGCGTCGATCGCTGCCGCTCGCAGCTCCGGTGAGAACGGGCGTTCGAAGATCCAGTGCCCGCGACCGGCGGCACCCGGCGTGTCGTGCCAGGTGCACAGCGAGCCGTCCGGGAGCCGGTTCGACGGGAAGTGCAGGTCGTCGAAGACGACCAGCGAGCCGAGCGCGAGCGCGGGATCGACTGCGCCGCAGACGGTGACGCTGACGACCAGGTCGACGCCCCGCTTCCGGAGCGCCGCCAGGTTGGCGCGGTGCGCGATCTGGTTCGACAGCCGCGCGTGGGCCGCGCCGTGCCGGGCGAGATGGACCACCTCGACGTCGCCGATGCCGCCCTCGGTCACGTCGACGTCGCCGTACCCGGTCGCGATCGTGGCGGACCGGGCGGACACGAGCGAGGGCCAGGCGTACGAGCCCGAGCCGGTGATGATGCCCGCGCGCATCAGTCGTCGCCGCCGTCGACGAGCCGCAGCAGCTCGCGGCGGGTGCCGGTCCACAGCCGCTGCGCGATCGGGTCGCCGGACAGGAAGCGGGTGAACGCGAGACCCGTGATCGACGCCATGGCGGTGGTGAGCACGGCGCGGTACTTCGGCTTGGCCGCGATCGCGGGGGCGAGCACGGCGGAGTGCTCGCTGATCGACGAGGTGAGGTGCCGGCCGAACACCTCCAGGTGCCGCAGCAGCTCGGGCTCGGTACGGGAGGCGATCCACAGCTCGGCCGTCGCGGTGAACAGGTCACCGGTGTAGACCTCCCACCAGCGGTCGAGCAGCTGCGCCATCTGCGCCCGGTCGGTCGCCGCGGGCTTGGGTGGGTGCGCCACGAAGTCGGCGGCGATCTGCTGCGACAGATGCAGCAGCGCCTCCACGACCAGTTCGTCCTTCGTCGAGAAGTAGTGCGCCTGCGCCCCGCGCGTGACGCCGGCGCTCTCGACGATCTGCGAGGTGGTCAGCTTGGCGTACCCGTGCTCCACCAGGCCGGTGATGGTCGCCTCGAGCAGGGCCGCCCGGGTGGCGGCGCGGCGCTCGGCCTGCGTACGCCGGGACCGCCCATTCACCTCCGGATCACCTGCGGCAGAGGGACTACGCCCCGCCGACGGAGTGACGGGTACGGACGCCACGGCTGCGCTCACCCTTCCTCGTACCGCCGGGTCCACGGCGACCCGTTCCGACATTTCCGTGCAATGATGCCGGTAAGTATGCCCCGTACGGCCTCGGCAGGGAGACCGCGACATGATCGAGTGGAACGACACCGAACGCGCCGTCAGCGCGGCCGTTCGCGAGTTCGTCGACCGGGAGATCCGGCCGCACCGGGACGCCCTCGAGCACGGCGACCACCAGGCCGGTGGGGTGAACCCGTACGACATCCTGCGCAAGCTCTACGGCACCTTCGGCCTGGACGTCATGGCGCGGGAGAGCTTCAAGAAGCGGATCGAGCGGGAGCGGGCCGCGGCCACCGGCACCCCGGCGCAGGCCGCGGCGGAGACGCGCGAAACAGTGCCGGAGGGCGCCGACTCGTTCCTCACCCTGGCGCTCATCGAGCTGTGCCGGGTGAGTCCCGGGCTGACGACAGCACTCGGCGTGAGCCTCGGCCTGGCCGCCGGCACGATCATGAGCCGCGGCACGCTGGAGCAGAAGGAGCGCTGGGGCGGCGACCTGCTGTCGCTCGACAAGATCGGGTCCTGGGCCATCACCGAGCCGGACGCCGGGTCGGACGCCTTCGGCGGGATGCGCACCACCGTCCGCCGGGACGGCGAGGGCTACGTGCTGTCCGGGCAGAAGACCTTCATCACCAACGGGCCGTTCGCGGACACGATCGTCGTCTACGCGAAGCTCGACGACGGCGCCACCGCCTGGCGCGACCGGCGGATCATGACCTTCGTCCTCGACAGCGGCATGCCCGGCCTCACCCAGTCGCCGCCGCTGCGCAAGATGGGCATCCACGCCTCCCCCACGGGCCAGCTGTTCTTCGACGACGTACGCCTCACACCCGACCGGCTGCTCGGCTCCGCCGACGACACCGCCGAGGCCGGACGCGGCAGCGCGCGGTCCAACTTCACCACCGAGCGCATCGGCATGGCGGCCATGGCGCTCGGCGTCATCAGCGAGTGCCTGGACCTGTCCGTGGCGTACGCGAAGGAGCGCACGCTCTGGGACAAGCCGATCGGCGACCTCCAGCTCATCCAGCTGAAGCTGGCGAACATGGAGGTGGCCCGCATGAACGTGCAGAACCTCGTGTTCCGCGCGATCGAGATGGGCCGGGCCGGCAAGAAGCCCAGCCTCGCCGAGGCATCGGCCGTGAAGTACTACGCGTCGCAGGCCGCGTTCGACGTCGCGATGGAGGCCGTCCAGCTCTTCGGCGGCAACGGCTACATGGCCGAGTACCGCGTCGAGCAGCTCGCGCGTGACGCCAAGTCGTTCCTGATCTACGCCGGGTCGAACGAGGTGCAGATCACCCACATCGCCAAGGACCTGCTGCGGCGGGAGGGATCGCGATGAGAGTCGTCGTCGACATGGTGAAGTGCGTCGGGCACGGCGTCTGCGAGTCGCTGGCCGACGACGTGTTCGAGGTCGGCGACGACGGCTACACGCACCTGCTCGTCGACCCGATCCCGGCCGACCGGGAGGAGATCGCCCGCGAGGCCGTACGCAGGTGCCCGGCCCAGGCCCTGTCGGTCGCCGACTGAGCAGGCTCAGGCGGGCTGGAGCAGCAGCGCCATCGCCTCCGGAAACCGGGTGGCGGGCGCCGGTGCCATCGCCTCGCCGATCACGAGCCCGTCGACGAGCGCCACGATCACCTCGGCCAGCTCACGCGGCGGCAGCCGGAAGGTGATGCCCAGCTGCTGCTGCTGCTCGGTGAGCAGCCCCTCGACCACGGTGATCAGCATCGCCCGCAGCTCGGCAAGCCGGGCACGCACCTCCTCGTCGCCATCGGTCACGAGCGCGAACTCGGCCATCGCCCGGGCCCGGTTGGGGTGGCCCATGACGCTGTCGGAGAACCAGCGCCCGAGGATCGCGAGCCGCTCGCCCATGTCCCCGCCCGCTCCGAGCGCAGCGTGCAGCGAGGACAGCTGCTGGCCGTACTCCTCCTCGATGGTGGCCAGGAACAGCCACTCCTTGCTGGCGAAGTTCGAGTAGACCGCGCCCTTGGAGAACCCGGCCTCGCTCGCCACCCCGACCAGCGAGGTGGCGCGGTAGCCGTCGCGCTCGAAGAGCTTGATCGCCGCCTCGACCAGCAGCCGTCGGGTGCGTTCCTGGCTCTCGTCCCGGGTCAGGGAGGGTGTCGGCACGCCCTGATCCTAGAAGGCGCCGGCCGTGTCCCCCTCGGCGACCGGTCGTTGACGTACCGTGGGTATCCGACACCCGTTCGTCCGGAAGGTTCCGACATGACCGTGACCCAGGAGCGCATCGACGGCCGGTCCGGCCCCGTCCGCCGCGACGGCCGGGAGCGCAACACCGAACGCATCGAGCGGCTGAACACGGCGTCTGCTCGCAAGCTCATCGACCCCGAGGTCGACGTGGACGGCGAGGTGGGTCCCGGCCAGGTCGTGCCGGACGAGCTGCTGAGCGTGTACGGGCTCGACCTCGGCCTGACGCGCGAGCAGATGATCACCCTCTCCCGCGAGGAGACCGCGTCGATCCTGGCGACCGGCATCCGCTTCGAGGCCACCCTCATGGCCGCGTTCGCGCTCGGGATGCTGCACGCCGACCTCACCGACCCCCGCGTCGTCTACGAGCTGCACGAGGTCGGCGAGGAGACACGGCACAGCCGCGTGTTCAGCCGGGTGCTCACGCAGCTGCAGCCCAAGGCCGTCGACCCGTTCCTGCAGTCGCGCATCTTCCGGTGGATCGACCGGCACGGCAGCGTCCAGCTGATCACCAAGCCGGCGCTGATGACCACGATGGTGCTGGCCGGCGAGGAGATTCCCGACCTGATCCAGAAGCGGGCTTCCGAGCACCCGGACACCGACCCGTACATCAAGGCGGTCAACCTCTACCACCGGCAGGAGGAGGCGCGGCACCTGTCGTTCGCGCGGATGCGGGTCGGGGAGCACTGGGCGACCGCGACGCGGGCCGACCGGTTCGCGGTCAAGCACGTCGCACCGCTGCTGATCGAGGGCCTGTTCATGTCGCTGGTGCACCCGGGCGTCTACCGCACCGTCGGCCTCGACGGATGGGCCACCGCCAAGAAGGTGCGCCGCTCACCGCACCGCCTGGAGCTCAAGCACGAGGCCGTACGACCGGTGCTCAAGGCCCTCACGGACGCCGGCGTCCTGAAGCCCGGCCGGATCCCGCGCGGCTGGCAGAAGGTCTGCCACGTCGACCGCCACGGGTCACCGCTGCCCGCTGCCGCCTGACCGCAGACCGGGGGCGTCCTTCCGGCCGATGTGATCGGATAGGGGGGTGCCGGCACACCAGGTGGACGACGAGTTCCTCGCGCTGCCGCGGCGTGAGCTCGCCGACGCGGCGCTGCAGGCTGCCGCCGAGCTGGGCGCCACCCACGCCGACTTCCGGCTCGAACGCATCGAGACCGAGCACGTGTCCTGGCGCGACGAGGGCCTCGAGTCCGCGGGGGCCTCGACGCTGCTGGGGTTCGCCGTCCGCGTCGTCCACGAAGGCACGTACGGGTTCGCAGCCGGCGTCGCGCTGACCGTCGACGAGGCGGTGCGCGTCGCGCGCGAGGCGGTCGCCGTCGCGCAGGTGGCCCGCCCGCTCAACGCCGAGCCGGTCGAGCTGGCGCCGGAACCGGTGCACGCCGCCGCGACGTGGGTGAGTGCGTACGACGTCGACCCGTTCTCCGTACCGCGCGCGGACAAGCTCGCCGTGTTCGGTGACTGGGCGGGCCGGCTGCTGCGGGTCGACCACATCGACCACGTCGACGTACACACCGAGTTCGTCAAGGAGGCGAAGTACTACGCCGACGCGTCCGGCACCGACACCGTCCAGCAGCGGGTCCGGACGCACGGGCAGGTCGAGGCCACCCGCATCGACCCCAATGGCGGCTTCGAGTCGATGCGCACGCTGGCGCCGCCGGTGGGCCGCGGCTGGGAGCACTACGTCGGCGGGCGGGACGGTGGCCAGTACGACTGGGACGGCGAGCTCGCCGCGATCCCGGAGCTGGTCATGGAGAAGGCCAAGGCCTCGAGCATCGAGCCGGGCACGTACGACCTCGTCATCGACCCGTCGAACCTCTGGCTGACGATCCACGAGTCCATCGGGCACGCGACCGAGCTCGACCGGGCCCTCGGCTACGAGGCCGCCTACGCCGGCACGAGCTTCGCCACCCTCGATCGGCTCGGCTCGCTCCAGTACGGCAGCCCCGTCATGCACGTGACCGGCGACCGCACGGCGCCGCACGGGCTCGCCTCGATCGGGTTCGACGACGAGGGCGTCGCGACGACGCAGTGGGACATCGTGCGGGACGGCGTCCTCGTCGGCTACCAGCTCGACCGGCGGATGGCGGCGATGCACGGCGACCGGCTCGGCGTCACGGGCAGCAACGGCTGCGCCTTCGCCGACTCCCCCGGGCACATCCCGGTGCAGCGCATGGCCAACGTGTCGCTCCAGCCGGCGACCGAGGACGTGACGACGGCCGACCTGGTGTCGCAGGTCGAGCGCGGCATCTACGTCGTCGGCGACAAGTCGTGGTCGATCGACATGCAGCGCTACAACTTCCAGTTCACCGGTCAGCGGTTCTACGAGATCCGCGGCGGGCGGCTGACCGGACAGCTGCGCGACGTCGCGTACCAGGCCACCACGACCGACTTCTGGAACGCGATGGAGGCGGTCGGCGGCCCGTCGACGTACGTGCTCGGTGGCGCGTTCAACTGCGGCAAGGCGCAACCGGGCCAGATCGCGCCGGTGAGCCACGGCTGCCCGAGCGCCCTGTTCCGCGGCGTCAACATCCTCAACACCCAGCGGGAGTCGGGCCGGTGACGTTGACAGGACCCGAGACGGTCGAGCGGGCGCTGGCGGCCGCGCGCGGCGACCACACGACGGTGATCGTCGGCGCGCACGGCACCGCGAACCTGCGCTTCGCCGGGAACACGCTCACGACCGACGGCGCGATGCGCGGCGAGTCCGTGACGGTGGTGTCCGTGGTCGGCCGCGGCGTCGGCGTGCAGTCGACGACCGCCGTGCGTGACGCGGACGACCTGGAGGCGCTCGTCCGCGCCGCCGAGGCGGAGGCCGAGGTGGCGCCCGCGGCGGAGGACTTCGGCGACCCGGTCGCGCCGACGACCGACGACGACTTCGCCGACGCCGCCGAGTACGCCGACGTCGACGTCTTCACCGGCTTCGCCCGCGCGCTGGGTGAGGCGTTCGACGACGCCCGGCGGGACGGCATCGCGCTCTACGGGTTCGCCCAGCACGAGGTCGAGACGACGTGGCTCGGCAGCTCGTCCGGCACCCGCCGGCGTCACGTCCAGCCGACCGGCACGGTCGAGTGGAACGCGAAGAACGGCAAGCCGGGCGGCTCGGTGTGGCAGGGCCAGTCGACGCACGACTTCCGCGACGTCGACGTGGCCCAGGCCGTCGCGCACCTGCGTACCCGCCTCATGTGGGGTGAGCGGCAGGTGTCGCTCGAGCCCGGCCGGTACGAGACGCTGCTGCCGCCGACGGCGATGGCCGATCTGCTGATCTACGCGTACTGGACCGCTGCCGGGCGCGACGCACACGAGGGCCGGACCGTCTACTCCCGCGCGGGGGGTGGCACGCGGATCGGCGAGGCCCTTGCGCCGCAGGGCATTTCGCTCCGCAGCGACCCGTACGAGCCCGGCCTCGGCGTCATCCCGTTCCTCGTGACGGGCGCGAGCTCGTCGATGGCGAGCGTCTTCGACAACGGCCTGCCGCTGGAGGGAACCCGCTGGATCGACGACGGGAAGCTCACCGCGCTCGTGCAGACGCGCGCGTCCGCGCGGGACGCGGGGACGCTGCCCACCGGGTTCGTCGGCAACCTCATTCTCGACGGCGGCGACCCGGACCTCCGCCTGGAGGACATGGTCACGGCCACCGACCGGGGGCTGCTGCTGACCTGCCTGTGGTACATCCGCGCGGTCGACCCGGAGACGCTGCTGCTCACGGGACTGACCCGCGACGGCGTCTACCTCGTCGAGCACGGCGAGATCGTCGGCGGGGTCAACAACTTCCGGTTCAACGAGAGCCCGGTCGACCTCCTGGGCCGGATGGCGCAGGTGGGCGTGACCGAGACGACGCTGTCGCGCGAGTGGGGCGAGGACTTCACCTGGACGCGGATGCCGCCGGTGCGGATCCCCGACTTCAACTGCAGCTCGGTCAGTCCCGCCTCGTGAGCGCCACCGTCCGGCGGGCGCGCACGGCCGACGTCCCGGCGATCCGGCGGCTCGTCGACGTCTATGCCGGGCAGCGAATCCTGCTGTCGAAGGAGACGGTCACCCTCTACGAGGACGTCCAGGAGTTCTGGGTCGCCGTGGACGGCGACGAGGTCGTGGGCTGCGGCGCGCTGCACGTGCTGTGGTCGGACCTCGCCGAGATCCGCACCCTCGCCACCGACCCGGGCCGCCGCGGGCAGGGGATCGGCGGCGCGCTGCTCGAGCACCTGCTGCAGGTCGCGCGCGACATCGGGGTTCGGCGCGTGTTCTGCCTGACCTTCGAGACGGCGTTCTTCGGCGAGCACGGGTTCGTCGAGATCGACGGCACACCGGTGGCGCCGGAGGTCTACGCCGAGCTGCTGCGCTCGTACGACGAGGGGGTGGCGGAGTTCCTCGGGCTCGACCGCGTCAAGCCGAACACCCTCGGCAACACCCGGATGATCCTCGAGCTCGCAGCCCCCGCCCCACCGGAAGGAACGATGAGATGACGGACGACCAGCACGGGCAGCAGACACGGCGGCTCGCGGCGGCGCTCGAGCCGTTCGCGGGCCAGGTGTACTTCAGCCCCGAGTGCCATGCGGCGTACGAGGCGCTGGGCTTCGCCGGCAGCCCGCACACCGGCGACCAGGGGCTGGCGCTGCCGGACGGCGCGGCGTACTTCACCAGCCGCGGGTCGATCCTCGGCCAGGTCCCGGGCACCGTCGTGGCGGCGGCCTTCGGCGTGTTCAACCCGGTGGTCGTCGTGGCCGGGGTGAGCGCAGGGTGGGCCCTGACCGACGCGACGACCATCGCGGCCGCCCGCGACCGGGGCGCGATCGGGCAGCTGTCCCGCGTGCTCGGCGAGCACCCGGACGGCATCGAGCGCGGCGTCGAGCTACTGACTCGTGCCACCGATGGCCTGCGGCCCGAGGGCCGGGCCCTGTACGCCGGGTTGACGGCGCTGCCCCTGCCGGACAGCCCGCTCGGTACGGCCTGGCGGCTCGCGGACATGCTGCGCGAGTACCGCGGCGACTCGCACACCGCCGCCTGGATCTCCGCGGGCCTCGACGCGGTCGAGATCGGCCTGCTCTCCGAGCTCTACTGGGGCCTGCCGATGCGCAGCTACATCCGCACGCGCGCGTGGTCGGAGAGCGAGCTCGACGCCGCGCAGGAGCGGCTGGCCGGCCGCGGGCTCCTGGACGGAGCGGGCTTCTCGGCCGCGGGCCGCGAGCTGCGGGAGGATGTGGAGCGAACGACCGACCGGCAGTGCCTGCCGATCGTCCGCGCGCTGGGCGACGACGCCGATGAGCTGATCGGCCTCCTGCAGGACTGGAGCGGCTCGATCCGTGCGGCCGCCGGCTACCCGCCGCAAGGCCCCCACGACCTCGCCGGCGGTCGCTGACCTCAGTCGCCGGTCACGGACGAGACGCCCTTGGGGGCGTCCTGCTTCATGAAGCCGAACAGGTAGCCGGCGACGCGCCGCATCTGGATCTCCTCCGCGCCCTCGGTGATCCGGTAGCGGCGGTGGTGACGGTAGATGTGCTCGAACGGCTTGTGCCGGGAGTAGCCCAGCCCGCCGTGCACCTGCATCGCCCGGTCCGCCGCCTCGCAGCACAGCCGGTTCGACACGTAGTTGCACATCGACACCTGCTTGGACGCCGAGAACGGGCCGTTCGTGTCCATCTCCCAGGCGGTCTTGTGGATCAGCGCGCGGAGCATCTCGCACTGGGTCGCCAGCTCCACGAGCGGGAACTGGATCGCCTGGTTCGTCGCCAGCGCCTTGCCGAACGGCTTGCGCTCCTTGGCGTACTCGATCGCCTGGTCGATGCAGAACTCGGCTGCGCCGAGGCTGGAGGCGGCCTGCCGGATCCGGTTCTCGTTGAAGAAGTGCTGCACCACCTGAAGGCCGCGGCCCTCGCCCCCGAAGATCGCGTCGTTGTTGACCCGCACGTCGGTCAGCGAGATGTGCGCGTGGTCGGTCGGCATGTTGAACGTCCAGAGGTACTCCTCGACCTTGAAGCCGGCTGAGTCCGTCGGGACGAGGAACGCCGTGATGCCGTGGCCGTCACCGGCCGAGCCCGACGTCCGGGCGAAGATCAGGTCGTACGTCGCCGCGTGGATGCCGGTGTTCCAGGTCTTCTCGCCGTTGATCACCCACTCGTCGCCGTCCCGCTCGGCATGGGTCTCCATGTGGGTGGCGTCCGAGCCGTGCTCCGGCTCGGTGATCCCGAACGCGAACCCGCGGCGACCCTCTGCCAGGTCGTCGATCCAGTCCTTCTTCTGCTGCTCCGTGCCGTACTTGATCATGAGGAGCAGGCCGACGTTGTTGCCGACGATCGCGTGCTCGTTCTGCAGGTCGCAGTGCAGGCCGAGACCCTTGCGCGCCAGGTGCTCCCGGATGACCGCCATGCCGAGGTTCGTGCCCTCCCGGCCGCCGTACTCCTTCGGGAACGGGTAGCGGTAGAAGCCTGCCGCATCGGCCCGCCGCCGCGCCTCGCGCAGCAGCAGCTCCCACTCCCGGTTCGGCAGACCGCCTCTGTCCCAGTCGGTCCGCGCGTCCTCGCGGCGGTGGTCGAAGAACCGGATGTTGTCGTCCTTCTGCTCGAGCGGCTTGATCTCGCGCTCGATGAACGCGTCCAGCTCACCGAGCAAGTCGGTCAGGTCCGACGGGATCGTGAAGTCCATGGCGTGCTCGCTCTCCTCGGGGGCCCCTGCGACTCTGCCAGGTGCCGCCGGTGCGCCCGCGCGCGCCCCGCGTCAGCGGCCGGTGAAGCGCGGCTCGCGCCGCTCGAGGAACGACGCCACGCCCTCCCGGTGGTCGTCCGAGCCGAAGCACTCCCGTAGCGCGACCCCGTGGCTGTCCAGGTGCGTGGCCGCGTCCCTGCCCAGACCCGCGTAGACCAGCTGCTTGACCCGGCGGGTCGCGAACGGCGAACCCTGTGCCATCGCGGTCGCGAGCCGCCGCGCCTCCTCGACCACCTGGTCCGGCTCGACCACCGCCGTCACGTAGCCGATGGCGAAGGCCTCGTCGGCGGACACGAACGCGCCGGAGTACAGCAGCCGCAGGGCGGTCGGGAGCCCGACCTGCCGTGGCAGCAGCCAGGATCCCGCGCCGGTGTCGGGGACGAGTCCGCGGTGGACGAAGTTCCACGCGAACCGGGCCCGGGTGCTCGCGACGCGCAGGTCGCACTGCACCGTGAACTCCGCGCCCATGCCGACCGCCGCACCGTCGACCGCCGCCACCACCGGCTTCGGGCAAGCCACGATCGGCCAGGGCTCCCGCTCGGTGGTACGGGAGCCGCCGCGCCGGCCGGTCTCGGTGCCCGCCAGGTCGGACAGATCCGTCCCGGCGCAGAACGCCCCGCCCGACCCGGTGATCACGACCGCGCGCGCGTCGTCGTCGGCGCCGGCACGCTCGACCGCGTCGAGGAACTCCCCCAGCACGGCGTACGTCATCGCGTTCCGCTTCTCCGGTCGGTCGATCGTCACCAGGGCGACGCCGTCGGCCACCTCGTACCGGATGTTCGGCATGGACTCACCATCCCGGGCGCGCGGACGGCGCCCCGGCAGCATGATGGCGCACGGTCCGATCAGTACGACCGGTCGTGCTCGGGCCCCCGGCCCAGCGACCGCCGCGGCAGCACCGTGGGCCCCTCGTCGTCGACGGTCTGGACGGCGTAGGTCGAGCCCGGGTGCGTGCCGGCCGCACCGTGCCGCCCGTCGGGCAGCAGGCACAACGCCTGCACCGGCGCGCGATAGTCGTCGGGCAGCTCGTCGAGCTCGGCGAGTGCTGCGGCGCAGGCGGCTTCGGGGTCGAGACCGCGCCGCACCCCGTCGAGGACTGTGCGCGCCGTTCCCGCACGCAACGTCAGCTCACCCCGGCCCGTGCAGCCGACCGCGGCAACCCTGTCGTCCGCGATGCCGCCGGCGCCGACGACCGCGCTGTCGCCGACGCGACCGGGGTACTTCCACGGGTAACCGCTCGTGGAGATGCCGGCGGCCAGCGCCCCGGAGGCGTCGACGGCGAGCACGTTGACGGTGCCGTACGGCGGGGGCGGCGGATCCATGGCGCGAATGCGGGCGAGGGCGTCCTCGCGATAGCGCACGTCGCCGGGACCGCGCAGCGCCGCGTCGGCGAGGCCCTGTGCGGACAGGCCCGCCGCCCACATCCGCGACGCCTCGGGCGTCAGCGTCTCCCCACGCGCGATGCCGCACTCGTCGCCGAACCGCTCGGCACCGGCGCCGACCAGGAGGACGTGCTGCGGCAGGTCGGTGAGGACGCGGCGCGCGATGTCGCTGGGATGCGGGAACCCGGTGACTCCCGCGACCGCACCGACGCGGCGGCCGGTGCCGTCGATCAGCATCGCGTCCAGCTCGACGACGCCGACGAGGTTCGGCAGGCCGCCGACGCCCACGAAGTGGTCGTCGGCGTTTGCCTCCACCGCGCGGACGCACGCATGGACGGCGTCCAGCGCCGTACCACCGGCCCGGAGGATCTCGACGGCGGCCGGGAACCCGACCTCGCCGCGCTCGCTGGCGATCACCGTCGGGCGCATGTGCGTCAGTCAACCAAACGCGGGTACGGGCGCCCGTGACCGACCGAGGAGGACAGCATGCCGAACCCGGCCATCAAGGACGAGAAGACCTACCGCGCCCTCCGCCGTGAGGGCAACAGCGAGCAGAAGTCGGCCCGCATCGCGAACGCGTCGGCCGCGCAGGGGTCCACAGCGGTGGGCCGCAAGGGCGGCAGGGCCGGCTCGTACGACGACTGGACCAAGGACGAGCTCGTGCAGCGGGCGCGGGAGATCGGCATCGAGGGTCGCTCGTCGATGAACAAGGACGAGCTCATCCACGCCCTTCGCAACAGCTGACCGACCGCTCCCCCCGGCTTCTCGCGTTGATCATGAAGTTTCGTACTCCGACACGCCGGTGGACGTGACTGCAACATCATGATCAACGCGGAAGTTCGGGAGGTACGAGCGGTGCGAGCCGGGCTCAGCGGTCGGCGGCCGCCGCGCGGAGCTCCTCCCAGCGAGCCAGCTTGACCCGGTCGCGGCCCTGCGCGGCACCCGCGGCGGCCTCGGCCGCGTCGATCGCGAGCCAGCCCTCCCACGACACGGCCGGCAGCGAGAGCGACGGCGTCTTGGACCCGTCGGCCCAGTCCTCGAGGATCGCCGCGACCGTGTCGGCGGCGTCGCTGCGGTTGGTCCCGATGACCCCCGTCGGCCCGCGCTTGATCCAGCCGACGGCGTACTCCCCCGGCGACACCGCGCCGTCGCGCAGCACCCGGCCGCCGTCGTTGGGAATGACGCCCGCCCGCTCGTCGAGCGGCACACCGGGGATCGCGGCGCCGCGGTAACCCACGGACCGCAGCACCATCTGTGCCGGAATCTCGTACGACTCGCCTGTCGGCACTGCACTGCCGGTCTCGGACAGCGACGTCCGGGCGCAGCGCACCGCCTCGACCCGCTCACCGCCGAGGATCTCGGTCGGCGAGGCCCAGAAGTGGAAGTGCAGCCGGCGGCCGGCGCCGGTGGAGGTGCGGGAGGAGAACTCGCGCATCACCTCGACGTTGCGGGCGATCTCCTTGTGCGCGGCGGCCTCGGCGGCACTCGCCTCGTCGAGGTCCATGACGTCCGGGTCGAGGACGACCTCGCAGCCGTCGATCTCGCCCATCTCGCGCAGCTCCTTGGTGGTGAACTTCGCCTGTGCCGGGCCCCGGCGCGCGACGAGGTGCACGTCGGTGACCTTGCTGGCGGCGAGCACGTCCAGCACCTGGTCGGGGATGTCGAACGGGCGCAGCGCTTCCACCGGCTTGGCCAGGATGCGCGCCACGTCGATGGCGACGTTGCCGGCGCCGACCACGACGACGCTCTCGGCGTCGAGCGTGTAACGGTCGATCTCCGCGTCGGGGTGGCCGGAGTACCAGGCGACGAACTCGACCGCCGAGAAGCTTCCGTGCAGGTCCTCACCCGGCACGCCGAGGCGCCGGTCCTGCGCGGCCCCGAACGCGTAGACCACGACGTCGTACGCCGCGCGCAGCTCGTCGACGGTGGGGCGGACGCCGACGTCGACGTCGCCGAAGAACCGCACCGCCGGGTGCTCGAACGTCTTCTGCAGCGCCCGGGACACCGACTTGATCTTCAGGTGGTCGGGCGCCACGCCGTAGCGCACCAGGCCGTACGGCGCGGGCAGGCGGTCGTAGATGTCGACCAGGACCGCCTCGGGGCGCGCCTTGAGCAGGGCCTCGGCGGTGTAGACACCGGACGGACCGGAACCCACGACAGCAACGGTCAGCACGCCGGATGAACCTAGACCGTGGCCCCGCTACCTGCCCCGTGGCCGGGCGCGGACTCGCCGGCCACGTCGTCGTCCTCGTCGTCGTCGAAGGCGGGCGCCGGCGCCGTGACGAGCGTGCCCATCGTGATCACGATGAACAGGATCAGCGTGATGACGTGCACCGAGGTGCAGTACTCGCAGATGTGGTGGATCTTCGCCAGCTCGGCGAACACCAGCCAGCAGACCATCCCGAGCCCGACGACCGCCCCCGCCTGCCGGAACGCGCGGACCCGCCAGTCCGGGCTACGCCAGGCCACCGGCAGCAGGAACGGGATCGCGACCACGAAGTAGGCGAGGCCGAGCACCGCCACCGGAATACCGATGATCTTCGATTCGGGGCTCGTCGTGACCGCGCCGCAGTTGATCGTGCCGTTCCCGGTCGAGCACCCGGCCAAGTGGGTGGCCCCGGAGAAGTGCTCGGCGGTCAGGTAGCTCGCCACCCCCAGGCCGAGGACGGCGAGCACCAGCGTCGTCGGCGCGAGCCACCGCGGGACGACGACCCGCGGCTCTCCGGCGCGGTCACGTGACGACGTCCTCACCTCAGCTCGTGCTGCCGCCGCCGGTGCCGCCGGTGTCGAGGTAGGCCGCGGCGGCCTTGACCTCGGCCGTGCCGCACACCGCGGCCGGCTTGTCGCCGGTCGCCTTGCAGATGCCTGCGGTCAGGATGTTGGCCGCGGTGAGGGCCTGCTTGGCGATGTCGGTCGACGGGTCCTTGAGCGCGGCGGCGACCTCTTCGTAGGTCTTGCCCTTCAGCACCGCCGGGGAGTACTGCACCGAGCCGATGAACTGGTTGTTGATCGAGTAGAACGGGATCCCGCCCTGCGAGTCGTACTTCTGGAACGAGGCCTCGGCCGCGGCCGACGGGGTCTGCAGCTTCTTCTGCGCCCGGTCCTCGATCTCGGCCGGGTCGAAGTTGAGGTACTGGCTGGTGTACGTCGCGTGCAGGAACGACAGCGTCGGGGTGTCCGGGTAGACGTCGCTGCCGGACGACTTGGTCGTCTCCAGACCACTGAAGGTGCCGAAGCGGGAGAGGGCAGCGGCGATCGCCCAGCGCTCGGAGGCGCAGTACGGACAGAACTCGCCGCCGATGTACATGAACGTCGGCTTGCCGTCCTTCACCACCGCCGCACCGCCCGAGACGGTCTGCAGGCCGGTCACGCTCGGCTTGGACCCGCTCGCCTCGGACACGCCGACGGTCGCGAACGTCGAGGCGGGGATGCTCGACAAGTCGGCGACGAGCGCGGCCGGCGCCGGGGCGTTGAGGTTCTTCGTCGCGCTGACGGTGCCCTTCTGGTTCACCACGACCAGCACGATGACCAGGACGACGACCAGCCCGAGCGTGGTCCACAGGCCGATGAAGCCGTACCGGCGGTTGCGCTCCTGCTTGCGCAGCTGCTCGCGGCGAGCCTGGGCCCGGGCTCGGGCGTCGGCATTCGTCCGTTTGGTCTTGGGAGGCACCGGGCCATGCTAACCGGCGCACGGCCACCACCGGCGTCGCTCAGCATCCCCTCAGCCGCCACCCGGAGTCAGCAGTGGGCGCCGGTGGCCCGCGGTGGTGCGGTCAGGTCGAGGAGGTACGCGTTCACGACGCCGATCACGCACGGGCTGCCGCCGGCGTGGTACGCGGTGTGCCCGTCCCCGTCGTAGGTCAGCAGGGTCCCGGCCGCCAGCTGCCCCGCGAGCGCGACCGCCTGGGCGTACGGCGTCGCCGGGTCTCGCGTCGTCCCGACGACGAGGATCGGCGGCGAGCCCGCCGCGGCGATCGGCGCGGGGGTCCGCTCCACCGGCGCCTGCCAGTAGGCGCAGCCGAGGCCGGACCAGGCGATTGCCCGGCCGAAGATCGGCGCCGAGCCGGCGAGGCTCGCTGCCAGCGCGTCCGCCTGCGCTGTCGTCCGCGGGTACGTGTGGTCGAGGCAGTTGACCGCGAGGTTCGCCTCCCCTTCGGGGTCGTACGAGCCGTCGGGGTTACGGCCGAGGAGCTCGTCGGCGAGGAGCAGCAGCGGCGCGCCCGTGCCGGACTTCGCAGCGGCGAGGGACGTCCCGAGGATCGGCCACGCGCTGCGGCTGTAGAGCGGGGCCAGCGTGCCCTCCAGGAACAGGCCGCTGGTGAGCGGCCGCGGCGCGGACAGCGGATGCGTGGCGACTGCTGCCGCCAGCTGCCGGTAGGCGGCCTCGACGTCGGCCGCGGACCGCATGCCGCGCCCGAACGCGCACTGGTTGTTCCCGGCGCACCAGGCCGCGAACGCGTCGAACGCGCCCTCGAAGCCGCCCGCCTGGGAGGCGAGCATCTGCGTACCGCTGAGGTCCGGGTTGATCGCGCCGTCGAGCACCATCGCGCGAATGTGGGTGGGGAACAGCTGCGCGTACGTCGCGCCGAGGTAGGTCCCGTACGAGTAACCCAGGTAGGTGATCTTCGACTCGCCGAGCGCCACGCGGATGGCATCCAGGTCGCGGGCGGCGTCCTCGGTCGACAGGTGCGCCAGCAGCGGACCGAGCCTGGCCTTGCACGCCAGCGCCTCCTGACGGCTCGCGTCGTCGAGCGTCGTGACCTGCGCGGGTGCCGTCGGGTACGGCGGCAGCGCGTACAGGGCATCGAGCTGCGGACCGGTCTCGCAGTGGACCGGGTCGCTGGAGCCGGTGCCACGGGGGTCGAAGCCGACGATGTCGAACCGCTGCCGGATCGCCGCCGGGATCGTCGAGAGCCCGTCGCGGACGAACTCGACGCCGCTGGCACCGGGACCGCCGGGGTTGACCAGCAGCGACCCGATCCGCTGCGACGGGCTGCCCGTCGCCGGGTATCTGATCAGCGCGAGCCGTACCGTCCGTCCGGCCGCGGCGGGGTCGGTATGGCTCCAGTCCATCGGCACCGTGAGGGTGGCGCACTGCGCCCCGCCGGAACCGCAGGGCACCCACGCCAGCTCAGTCGCGGTGGGGGCGGACGTCGTCGCCCGAGCCGTGACCGGCGGGGTGGGCGAGGGCAGCTGGACGACCGCGGGCGTACCGCCGTGGCGGCCGGTCACCTGATGGATCACGGCGCCGGCGATGGCCGCTGCGGCGACCACGCCCGCCGCCACGCCGACGGCCAGTGCCTGCCGCCGGCGGTCGATCCGGCGGCCGCGCATCCGTCGACGCTATGGCGTCTCCCGCGGCCGTGCCGTCCCGGGGCCGCGGATTGCCGGCGCTCCTAGACTCGCGAGCCATGACCGACGTGCCCCCCGGCCGGCTCGCGCCCGGCGACACTGCCCCCGACTTCGCCCTGCCCGCCGCCGACGGCACGACCGTGTCGCTCGCGTCGTACCGCGGCCGGCGGGTGGTGCTGTACGCGTACCCGGCGGCCATGACGCCCGGCTGCACGACGCAGGCCTGCGACTTCCGCGACAACCTCGCGCTGCTGTCCCGCGCGGGCATCGACGTCGTCGGCATCTCGCCGGACAAGCCCGAGAAGCTGGCGCGGTTCGTCGACAAGGAGGGGCTGACCTTCCCGCTCGTGTCCGATCAGGACAAGGTGGTGCTGAGCTCGTACGGCGCCTTCGGCGAGAAGAAGATGTACGGCAAGACGGTCACCGGCGTGATCCGGTCGACGTTCGTGATCGGTCCGGACGGGACGATCGAGAAGGCGCTCTACAACGTGAAGGCCACCGGCCACGTCGCGAAGCTGATCCGGGACCTGGATCTCGCGGCCTAGCACAGGTCCCGGACGGGCCCGCCCTCCCGGAAGTCGAGCTTTCGGGCAGCAGACCGGCCGCCGGCTGCCCGAAACCTCGACACCGCCCGGCTCGAGCGATCGGGCATGCTGGCCGCAGGCGAGAGTGGCGGAACGGCAGACGCGCCGGCCTTAGGAGCCGGTGCCCTCGGGCGTGCGGGTTCGAATCCCGCCTCTCGCACTACGGCGGCGCGTGGCGGGCGCCGCCCGGCCGAGGGAGGAGCCGTGCAGTACGCCTCCTGGCTGACGCTGGCGCCGGTCCCGAACGTGCCCGAACTGGTCGCCTACCAGGCCAGGGACATGCACGGGCTCTGGCAGGCGGTCGGAACGGAGGCACCGCCGTTCTGGGCGTTCACCTGGCTCGGCGGCCAGGCCCTCGCCCGCCATGTTCTCGACCATCCCGACGTCGTCCGTGGCCGGCGGGTTCTCGACCTGGCGACCGGCAGCGGCGTCGTGGCGCTCGCCGCCGTGCGGGCGGGCGCGGCGGAGGTCGTCGCGGTCGACGTCGACCCGCTGGCCGCCGAAGCGGTCGCGGCCAACGCCGCCGCCAACGGCCTCGCGGTGCAGTCACTCTGCGCGGACCTGCTGGACGAGGCGCCCCCCGACGCCGACGTCGTACTCGCTGCCGACGTCCTCTACGACCGCGTCATGGCTCCCCGGGTGCTTGCCTGGCTGCGTCGGTGCGGCGCCACCGTGCTCGTCAGCGATCCGGGCCGCGACTACTGCCCGGCGCACGAGCTCGTCGAGGTCGCGTCGCGCGTCCTGCCGGCCGACCTCGAGCTCGAGGGCATGCGCGAGCGGCGGACGCGCATCTTCACGCTCTGAGCCGTCTCGTACCCTCTCTCGCGTGACGATCCGCCCCATCCGCCAGGTCGGCGACCCGGTGCTGCGCACCCCCACCGAGGAGGTACGGGTGTTCGACGACGTGCTGCGGCAGCTGGTCGCGGACATGTTCGAGACGATGTACGACGCCCCGGGCGTGGGGCTGGCGGCGAACCAGATCGGCATCGGGCTGCGCCTGTTCGTCTACGACTGCGGACCGGAGGACGGCCCCGACGGCAAGCCGGGCGACGGGCCGCCGCGCAAGGGCGTCGTCTGCAACCCCCGCATCACCGAGCTCGGCGGTCGCTCCCCTGCGGACGCGGGCACGCCGGACTGGACCGACGACGAGGAGGGCTGCCTGTCCGTACGCGGGCTCCAGTTCGAGACGCCCCGCTGGTCGACCGCCACCTGCGTCGGCGTCGACGAGCACGGTGAGCCGGTCACGATCCACGGCACCGGACTCCTGGCGCGCTGCCTGCAGCACGAGACCGACCACCTCGACGGCAAGCTCTACCTCGACCGGCTCGTCGGCGAGGCCAAGGCCTCAGCCCGCAAGGCCCTCAGCCCGCTGTAAGCGCTCGCCCGCCCCCGCACTCCCGCGCCCCGCCTCACTCCCCGATGAATCGGGTCATGGAACCGCCCCTCCAAAGATCGTCCAGGGGCGATTCCATGACCCGATCCGCGCGGGGCACGGTGACGCGTGCTCAGGACGCGCCGACCGAGGTGTTCGGCAGCGTGAAGTTCTGCGTGAACCCGTGCGGTCCGCTCGTCGTCTCGACACCCTTGGTGAACTGGCCGCCGACCGCACCCGACAGGGTGACGACCGCCGGGTAGGGCGTCACGGTCCCTTGCGCGCAGTTCGGGTCGCAGGACTCGTAACCCCATGTGCCGTGACCGACTGCCTGCGTGGGGGTCCACGACCAGGTGAGGCCGCTCACGATGTTTCCGCTGTCGCCCGAGAAGTAGATGATCGTCGGGTCCCGTCCGGTCCAGTTGGAGAAGTGGGCCACCGGCAGGTCGGCAGTGGGATGCACGGACGGCGCAGGGCCGAACGGCGGCTCGCAGGAGCCCGTCGCCCAGCCCCACACAGCCAGCACGTCGCCCGGCACCGTCACCGGGCAGTCGCGCGCCGGCTCCGCGTCGGTCATGCCTGTCTCGTATCCGTGCCAGCTACCGCTCGCGGTCCGGGTGAGCACGACGTAGCTGCCGTCGTCCTGGCTGGAGACCTGCGCCTGGTACGAGGAGGGGCTCGGTATCGGGTCTGCTCCGGCCCAGTAGTCGCCGGTCGTGTGGTCGATCGCGTAGTAGGTGCGGCCTCGCACGAGTCCGTCGTAGTCGGACGCCCGCAGGCCGTGCATCGCAGCGATCGCGGCGACGAGAGCCGCCGTGACGGCGGGGTCGACGGTGAGGTCGCTGGCCCCCCGGTCAGCCCGGCCCGTCGGGGTTGGGGAGCCGACGGGCGTCGCCGATGCCGGCCGCGAGGACGGCGTGGGAGTCGATGCCGGACGGGCACGGGAGGCCGAACCACCGCAGCCCGCCAGGCCGACGAGGAGCACAGCACCCACGGCCGCGAGAGACCGGATCACGGACGAATGGTAGGCAGCCTGCCCGCACGGAACAATCAGCTTCCCAGTCGGGCGGCCAGGGCACGAAAGGCCTGGGCGCGGTGACTGATCGCGTTCTTCTCCGCGGGTTCGAGCTGAGCAGATGTCCGGTCCTGGCCCTCGGGTACGAAGATCGGATCGTAGCCGAACCCGTTGTCCCCCAGGGGTTCTCGCGTCAGCCTCCCCCGCCAGGTGGCCTCCTCGACGATCACCGTCCCGTCCGTGCCCACATAGGCCGCCGCGCAGACGAACGCCGCCCCCCGCCGCTCGTCGGGGACGTCGGCGATCTGGTCGAGCACCAGCTGGAGGTTCGCGACGTCGTCGCCGTGCCGCCCGGCCCACCGCGCCGACAGCACCCCGGGCATCCCGTTCAGGGCGTCGACCGCGAGGCCGCTGTCATCCGCCACCGCGGCCAGCCCCGTGGCGGCCACCGCCGCCCGGGCCTTGATGAGCGCGTTCTCGGCGAACGTCGCGCCGGTCTCGGCCGGCTCGTCGTACGCGGCGACCTCGCCGAGCCCCACCAGCTCGACCTCGGTGAGCAGCACCTGGAGCTCGGCGACCTTGCCCGCGTTGCGCGTCGCGAGGACGACCCGGTTCACGCGAGCGGCGTCGGCTCGGGGCGAGGGCCGGCCAGGGCGGCCTGCTGCGCCGCGGCCAGCGAGGCGCAGCCGGCGACGGCGAGGTCGAGCAGCGCGTCGAGCTCGGCGCGGCTGAACGGCGCGCCCTCGGCGGTGCCCTGCACCTCGACGAGCGCGCCGTCCCCTGTCGCGACCACGTTCATGTCGGTCTCGGCCCGCACGTCCTCGGCGTAGCAGAGATCCAGCCGCGGCTCGCCGTCGATGATCCCGACGCTCACGGCGGACACCGACCGCGGCGACGCCCCCGGCACGCCGAGGAAGCCCAGCGCGTCGACGAGCGCCACATAGGCCCCCGTGATCGCCGCGGTCCGCGTGCCGCCGTCGGCCACCAGGACGTCGCAGTCGATGGTGATGCTGTTCTCTCCGAGCGCCTTCAGGTCCACGGCGGCCCGCAGGGCCCGCCCGACGAGGCGGGAGATCTCGTGCGTACGGCCGCCGACCCGGCCCTTCACCGACTCGCGGTCGTTGCGGGTGTGCGTCGAACTCGGCAGCATCGCGTACTCGGCGGTCACCCAGCCGAGACCGCTGCCCTTGCGCCACCGCGGTACGCCCTCCGTCGCCGACGCCGAGCACAACACCCGCGTCGCGCCGAACTCGACCAGCACGCTGCCGGCCGGGTGCGGCTGCCAGCCGCGGACGAGGCGGACGGGGCGGAGGTCGGCGGCGGTACGTCCGTCGGGTCGGGTCACGCTGAGCGACCCTACCGACCGGCCCCGGCAACCCTCAGACCGTGTACGCCGCCCCGTCACGGGCGAGCGCGAGCGGCCCGTCGAAGACGGCCCGCGCCTCCGCCAGCGTCGTCTGCTCGTCGCCCCACGCGGCCACGAGATGGGTCAGCAGCAGCCGACCGACGCCGGCGCGTGCGGCGTACCCACCGGCCTCCCGCCCGCACAGGTGCACGTCCGGCGGGTTGCCGCGCCCGTCGACGAACGACGCCTCGCAGAGGAACAGGTCCGCGCCGGTTGCGAGCGCGACCAGGTCCTCGCACGCACCGGTGTCCGCGGAGTAGACCAGCGATCGGCCCCCCGCCTCCAGCCGCAGCGCGTAGCACTCCACCGGGTGGTTGGTGCGCGTCATCGTGACGGCGAAGGGGCCGATCCGCAGCGGCGAGCCGTCGAGCACCTGCCAGTCGTAGACCTTGTCGAGCCAGCCGGGGCGGGACGTCTGCGCGGCCTGCGCGATCCGCTCGGCCGTCCCCGCCGGGCCGTACACGGGCAGGGCGGGCGGGCGGCCCCGCGGCTCGTAGAACCGGGCGTACGAGTAGGCCACCAGGTCGATGCAGTGGTCGGCGTGCAGGTGGGTGACCAGCACCGCGTCGAGGTCCAGCAGGTCGCCGTGCCGCTGCAGCGCGCCGACCGCGGCGTACCCGCAGTCGACCATGAGCCGGAACCCGTCGTGCTCCACCAGGTACGACGAGCAGCCGCCCGTCGGGCCGGCGAACGTTCCGGCGCACCCCAGCACGGTGAGCTCCATCACGGCAGCGTACGACCGCCTTCCCCGCCGAGAACCCCGTCGGGCGGCTCGGCTCGGCCGTGTCGATGACAAGCCTGCTTGACATGACCGCGTGCGCCGGAGCGCGAGAGACGGGGATGGACCCAGGCGGTGCTCGCGGAGCATCTCCACGTCTCGCGCCAGACCGTCGTCGCCCTCGAGACCGGACGGTACGACCCGTCGCTCCCCCTCGCGTTCCGCATCTCGCGGCTCTTCGACATGGCGATCGAGGACCTCTTCATCCCGACGAGGGCGAGTCGATCTCCCGGTTCGCTGATCTCGGCGCCGTGGAAGGTCAGGCCCAGAGCTGGCCCTCGAGGGCGGCCTCGGCCTCGGCGAGGGTGCCCGCGTACGCGCCGGTGGAGAGGTACTTCCACCCGCCGTCGCAGACCACGAACGCGATGTCCGCGCGCTGCCCGGCCTCGACGCACTTGGCCGCCTCGCCGAGGGCCGCGTGCAGGATCGCGCCGGTCGAGATGCCGGCAAAGATCCCCTCCTGCTCGACGAGCTGGCGAGTGCGGCGCAGCGCCTCGCGCGGCCCGACCGAGAACCGCGACGACAGCACGGTGGGGTCGTACAGCTCGGGGACGAACCCCTCGTCGATGTTGCGCAGGCCGTAGACCAGCTCGCCGTAGCGAGGCTCGGCAGCGACGATGCGGACCTCGGGCTTGTGCTCGCGGAAGAAGCGGCCGACGCCCATGAGCGTGCCGGTGGTGCCGAGGCCGGCGACGAAGTGCGTCACCGACGGCAGGTCGGCGAGGATCTCCGGGGCGGTGCCGTCGTAGTGCGCGAGCGCGTTGGCGGGGTTGCCGTACTGGTAGAGCATCACCCAGTCCGGATACTGCTCGGCCAGCTGCTTGGCGGTCGCCACCGCCTGGTTCGACCCACCGGCCGCCGGTGAGGAGATGATGCGCGCCCCGAACATCTCCAGCAGCTGACGCCTCTCGAC
>DASVGV010000147.1:0-2114 GCA_036379355.1 Mycobacteriales bacterium
GTGACCACGGTCGGGGTGTCGCCGGTCATCTCCGGCGACTCCGCCGACCGGTTCTTCGCCACCGTGAAGCCCAGCGCGGCGACCTTCGTGACCCCGGTCCTGGCCGGTGACTCGCCCAAGCCCCGGTTCGGCTACGCCGTCCAGGCACCGGGCGACACCAAGGGCCTCGTCGTCTATGCCGAACGGTTCCTGCCCCCGCAGCGGCACATCGACCTCCCGCCCACCTCCCCGTTCGCCGGCCTGCTCCTCGCGGTCTACCTCGGCCGCGGAGCGCACGAGCCGCAGCTGCTGGAGGCGACGGCGCCGACGCCGATCCAGGGGCGCACGCGCACCGAGACCGTCCCGTTCGGCAACTCCGCGCTCACCGTCGTCGGGGCCTCGCCGCAGCAGCTGGCCGGGCAGCTCTCGGCGGCACTCCCGTGGATCGTCCTGTTCCTGGGCCTGGCGCTGGCCGTCGGCGGCGGCGCGACGGTCGAGTACGTCGGGCGCAAGCGCGCGCTGGCCGAGCGGCTGGCCGGGGAGAACGAACGGCTCTTCCACGAACAGCGCGACATCGCCGCCACCCTGCAGCACGCGCTGCTCCCGGACCTTCCGGTGGCGGACGGCAGCGGGCCCGACGCTCCCGCCCTGGAGGTCGCCGCGCGCTACCTGCCCGGGGTCTCCGGGACCGAGGTGGGCGGCGACTGGTACGACGTCGTGCTCGACGAGGACGACCCCGCGCGGTGCGTGTTCGTGGTCGGCGACGTCTCCGGACGGGGTCTGGTGGCCGCGACGACGATGGCCGGGCTGCGCTTCGCCATCCGCGCCTACCTCGCCCAGGGCGACGACATCGCGACCGTGCTCGGCAAGCTCGACCGCCTGCTGCCCTTCGAGGACAAGCACCAGTTCGCCACCGTGCTCGTCGGCGAGCTCGACGGGCGGGCGGGGCGCCTGCGGCTGGTGTCGGCCGGCCACTTCGCCCCGCTGCTGCTCACGCCGGAGGGCGCCCGGTTCGTCGACTGCCGGGTGCGCCCGCCGGTCGGGGTGGAGCACACGCCCCCGCCCCCGGTGTCGATCGAGGTCTCCGGACCGGCCACACTGGTGGCCTTCACCGACGGGCTGGTCGAGCGCCCGGGCGAGGTGCTCGACATCGGCCTGGAGCGCTTGCGAGCCGCGGCCCTGGCTGCCACCGACGGCCCGCTGGACGACCTGATGCAGACGCTGACCCGAGCGATGGTCCCGGACGGCACGGAGGACGACGCGGTGATCCTGGGCCTGCGGTGGGACACGACGCGACGGGATGAGGGCGTGACAACGGTGAGCGGGACGTCGGGGAACCGGGTGGAGGTCTGATGGCTGAGCAGGGCCGCGCCTGGATCCGATGCACCGCCGTCGGCAGCCCGCAGAGCGCAGGCCGCGACGGCGGCTCCGGTGAGGTCGTGGTGCACCTCGGCGGCGAGCTGGACCTCGCCAGCGTGCCGGAGATCGAGCCGGACCTGGACGCCATGCTCGCCGACGCCGACGCCGACGCCGACGTCGGCGCCGGTCCGGTCGTCGTCGACGTCGGCGAGCTGGAGTTCCTCGACTCCTCCGGCGTGGCCGTGCTCATCCGGCTGGCCAACCACCGCGGGCCGATCCGCCTGGTCAACGCCAAGCCGGCGGTGCGACGGGTCGTCGAGGTGCTCAGCCTGGCCCCGCGCCTGGGGCTGGAGGCCGAGTGATGGCCGCTGGACAGGTGCAGTCCAGGACGTTCGCCCAGACGCGCGAGTCGGTGCCGGCCGCGCGGCGCTACGTCGTCGGCCTGCTCGACCACCTCCCCGACGACCTCACCACCACCGCCGCGCTGCTGGTGTCCGAGCTGGCCGCCAACGCCGTTCTCTACGGCGCCGGCCCGTTCGAGGTGACGGTGCATCGTTCGGAGGGCACCGCGCGGATCGGCGTCACCGACGCCGGCAGCGGCGACCCCGCCCCGCAGCACCCGAACGACACCGCCGAGCATGGGCGCGGGCTGCAGCTGGTGGGCGCGCTGGCGAGCGCATGGGGTGTGCACCGCGACACCGCCAACAAGACGGTGTGGTTCGAGCTGCGGGCGTGAGTCCTAGGCGATGGGCGTGAGCGCGGCGCGCTGCGCGGGC
>DASVGV010000148.1:0-9803 GCA_036379355.1 Mycobacteriales bacterium
GCCGAGCGTCGCGAGCACCTCACCGCGCTGGGCCACCTCGTCAGCGCGGTCCTGCTCGTGCCGGAGGACGGGCGCGCGCTCCGCGGTGTCCTGGACCGCGCGTTCGCCCGTCTCGGCGAGCCGCTGGTCAGCGAGGTGGACGAACGCGGCGTCGCTCACCGGCTCTGGCTCGCCCCGAAGACCGCTGCGCTGCAGGAGGTTCTCGACGCCCAGGTGTTCCTGGTCGCGGACGGCAACCACCGCAGCCTCGCCGCCCAGCAGGCCGGCGTCGGGGTCTGCCTCGCGGTGGTCGCCGAGCCCACCGGCCTGCGAATCGCCCCGTACCACCGGCTGCTGGCGCTCGACCTGAGCGGCCCGGAGCTCGTCGACCGGGCGCGCACGGCGGGCTTCGACCCGGTGCCCGTCACCACGCGCGATCCCGACGAGAACTACCTCGTGACCGCGGACGGCACCTTCCGGCTCACGCTGACCGGCGCCGACGACCCGGTCGGCCGCCTGCCCCACGCGGTCCTCGAGACCGCCCTGCTGCGTGGCGTCCTGCACGTGGACCCGGCGGGGGACCGGGTGCGCTACGACGCCGATGCCGAGAGCCTCGTCGCCGAGGTGCGCGCCGGTCGGGCGACCGGCGCCGTCCTGCTGCGGGCCGTGACGACCGACGAGTTCGTCGCGGTCAACGCTGCGCGGCTGCGGATGCCGCGCAAGAGCACCTGGTTCCTGCCCAAGTCCCGCGCCGGTCTCGTCCTGGCCGAGCTCTGAGGCCGGGGCACTTGCGTGCACGACTGCACGGAAGTGTGAGAGATTGACCGCCGAACGTTCGATCACCTGGCAGAGAGGCCGAGCATGACCGACTCCGAGGCGCCCGTCGTCGTCAAGCAGGAGCGTCGCGACAACGTCCTGATCCTCACCATCGACCGTCCCGAGGCACGCAACGCCGTCAACGGCGACGTCGCCCGGCAGATGGAGGCCGCGCTCGACGTGGCGGACGCCGATGACAGCATCTGGGTCGTCATCGTCACGCACGAGGGGCCGGTGTTCAGCGCCGGCGCCGACCTGCGGGCCATCGGTGAGGGTCGCGGCGCCGAGCTCGGCACGGCCAAGGGCGGGTTCGCCGGCCTGGTCAAGCGCGACCGGGTCAAGCCGCTGATCGTCGCGGCCGACGGCGCCGCCCTCGCCGGAGGCTGCGAGATCCTGCTGTCGGCCGACCTCGTCGTGGCATCGACCAACCTCAAGGTCGGCGTGCCCGAGGTGAAGCGGTGTCTCGTCGCCGCCGCCGGCGGCCTGTTCCGCCTGGCCCGCAAGATCCCGTACAACATCGCGATGGAGTGCGTCCTCACCGGCGACCCGATCAGCGGCGAGCGGGCGGCCCAGTTCGGGCTCGTCAACGTGCTGACCGAGCCGGGCAAGGTGCTCGACGAGGCGCT
Source organism: Mycobacteriales bacterium (assembly GCA_036379355.1). Lineage (GTDB taxonomy): Bacteria > Actinomycetota > Actinomycetes > Mycobacteriales > CAJCIY01 > CAJCIY01. Next base: position 1,422 of record DASVGV010000148.1, read on the forward strand.
TGCCCTGGCCGCCCGCATCACCGCGAACGCACCGGTCGCGGTGCAGCAGTCGCGCAAGGTCGTCGCCGAGCACGCGTACGGGCCGGAGGACGATGCCTGGAAGGCGTCCGGTGCGGCGATGGCCGTGGCCACCTCCACCGAGGACGTGAAGGAAGGCGTCACGGCCTTCCTCGAGAAGCGCGCGCCGCAGTGGAAGGGCCGCTGAGGACTGCTCCACCCCCTACTCGTACGAAAGACGTCGAAGGAGACAGATGGACGGCAAGGACTTCAGCGGCAAGTCGGCGGTCGTGACGGGAGGTGCGTCCGGTCTCGGTGAGGCGACGGCGCGGCTCCTGGCGACCAAGGGCGTGCACGTCGTGCTCGCGGACCTCCAGGAGGACAGGGGCTCGGCGCTCGCGAGCGAGATCAAGGGCACGTTCGTGAAGTGCGACGTGACCGACACCGACGACGTCATCGCCGCCGTCGACACCGCCCTGTCGCACGGGCCGCTCGCCTTCTGCGTGAACTGCGCGGGCATCGGCGCGGCGACCCGGACGGTCGGCCGGGACGGCCAGTACTCGTCGGCGTTCCCGATGGAGTACTTCAAGAAGGTCGTCGACATCAACCTCATCGGCACCTTCGACATGACCCGCATCGCGGCCACGGCGATGAGCCGCAACGAGCCCGACGAGGACGGGTTCCGCGGGGCGATCGTCAACACGACGTCGGTGGCCGCGTTCGACGGCCAGATCGGGCAGGTCGCGTACTCGGCGTCCAAGGGCGGCGTGGTGTCGCTGACGCTGCCGCTGGCCCGTGACCTCGCGGCCGTCGGGGTCCGCGTGAACACCATTGCGCCGGGGCTCATCGACACCCCGATCTACGGGACCGGGCCGGCCTCCGACGCCTTCAAGGAGAAGCTCGGGGCGAGCGTCGTGTTCCCCAAGCGGCTCGGCCGCGCCGAGGAGTACGCGTCGATGGCGTGGGAGCTGCTGTCCAACCCGTACATGAACGGCGAGGTCATCCGCGTCGACGGCGCCATTCGCATGCCTCCGAAGTAGGAGGCCGTGCAAAGGGCCTCCGAGGGGGGAGCCGCCGCGGCGGCGTTTGCTGTCGGCGGCGCTGCGGCATGCTGTGGGGGAGGGCACCGATCGAAGGAGCGGGCTATGCACGTGGGCGGCATCGTCAGCGCGGTCGTGGTGGGGCTCGTGATCGGCTACCTCGGCCGGCTGGTCGTGCCCGGCCGGCAGGCCATCGGCGTCGTCGCCACGCTGCTCATCGGGCTCGCGGCGGCGTTCCTCGGCGGCTGGATCGGCAACCAGGCCGGCTGGAGCTTCGGGCCGCTGCTCGTCGTGGAGGTCGTGCTCGCCGCGGTCGGTGTCGCCCTCGTGGGTGGCGGCTTCCGTCCCGGCCATCCCCGTCGCTGACCGGTCGCGATCAGTCGCCGGCCTGGACGTCGTCGACGACGTACTGCGCGCCCTGCAGCAGCATCGCCTCCTTCATCGTGATGGTGGACGTGGCGCTCGGCCCGCTGCCCTGGTGCGAGGTCTGCACGCCGATCACGCGGTAGACGGGCACGGTGCAGTCCCCGGACACGTACGTCACCGACTGCACCGCGAACGACTCGACCGTCTTGGTGCTGACCAGCCGGGACTGCAGGTTCTGGATCTCGGTCTGGTACATCGGGAAGAAGCGCGTCGACAGCAGCGGCTGGGTCAGCGGCAGCTGCGAGGCGATGGTCTGCCAGCTGAGCGAGAACAGGCGGGTCGCGGCGTACGACGCCGCGGTCGCCGGGACGCTGGTCGGCTGACGGCACTGCGGGTCGGGCGTGCCGCTCGGCGTGGGCGTGCGCGCGGGGGCGCTCGTCGTGCCCGAGCCGGCGTCGGAGGGCGCAGAGCCGGCGTGGGACGCGGACCCGCTGCAGCCGGCGAGGGAGGCGGCGACGGCGAGCGCCGCCGGCAGGACGAGGGCCGCTCTCATCCGCGCAGGGCGGCCGCCCAGGAGGGGTCGGGTCCGTCGAGGTCCGGCAGGTCGGTGCTCACGCGGCCGGGGAAGACCGCGGGCCGCTTGGCGAGGAACGCCTCCACGCCCTCCCGGGCGTCCGGTCCCTTTCCGGTGGCGGCGATCGCCTTCGAGTCGAGGATGTGGCCCTCGACCGGGGACGACGCGCCGAGCATCGACCACAGCATCCGGCGCGCGGTCGAGACCGAGACGGCGCTGGTGTTGTCGGCGATCTCGTGGGCGAGTGCGTACGCCGCGGGCAGCAGCTCGTCCGGCTGGTGCAGGCTTCGGACCAGGCCGGCGGCGTGCGCCTCCTCGGCGGAGAACACCCGGCCGGTGGCGACCCACTCCATGGCCTGGCTGATGCCGACCAGCCGTGGCAGGAACCAGCTCGACGCCGCCTCGGGCACGATGCCGCGGCGGGCGAACACGAAGCCGATCTTGGCCGTGGTCGACGCGAGGCGGACGTCCATCGGCAGGGTCATCGTGATGCCGACGCCGACTGCCGGCCCGTTGATCGCGCAGATGACCGGCTTCTTGCTGCGGTAGAAGCGCAGCGAGACCACGCCGCCGCCGTCGCGGCGTACCTCGCCGTCGCCGCCGTGGTCGAACGTGCCGCCACCGCCTCCCAGGTCGGCGCCCGCGCAGAATCCGCGGCCCTCCCCGGTGACGACGAGGGCCCGGACGTCGTCGTCGGCGTCGCTCTGGTCGAGCGCGGCGAGCAGCTCCTTGGCCATCGTGCCGGTGAAGGCGTTCAGCCGCTCGGGTCGGTGCAGCGTGATGGTGGCGACGTGGTCGTCGACGGCGTAGCGAATCTCTTGGAAGTCCACGGCCGCCAGTCTGTCAGGACCGTCGGCGCAGTCGCCATGCGGCCGTACCCGTGCCGACCAGGACGAGGGCGAGGACCGGCACCCACGCGTCCAGGCCGGTGAAGGCGAGGTCACCCGACGCGGCCTGGTGGGCTGCGGTCGGTGTCGTCCCGGGTGCGGCCGGCGGCGCGGCCGGGGCGACGGCCTCGTGGATCGGCAGCTGGAGCTGGAGGTTCGACACCGAGATGCTGAACGGCTCGTTGGACGGCCGGGTGTACGGGGTGTCCTCGCCCAGCAGCTGGAGGGTCGGGACGTGGCCGGACGCGAAGTGCCAGGCACCCGGGTGCAGCTGGAATGTCTGCCGCCCGTTCGGCGCGCTCGGGTCGATCCGGTAGGCGCCGCGGGCGACGAGCGTCTCGGTGTTCGTGGCCGGGTCGACGTCGAGCAGGCGCGCGGCAAGATAGGCGTACGGCCCGGTGACGCTGAGGTCGGCCGTCACCGTCGCAGCCCCGAGCAGCGTGTAGCCGGTGCCGGTCGCCGCGGGCAAGGCGTAGGTCGCGAGGCCGACTCCTTGGTTGTTCGCGGGCGCGGTGGTGCAGGCGAGGCCGCCGAGTACGGGGTCGAAGTCCTTGCCCACCACCGGGTTTCCGCCGACGGACAGGACCGTCTGCGCGGGTGCGGAGCTGTAGGTGACGGTGCCCGGGTGCAGCCCGGCCCAGGTGGCTGACTCGTACGGTCCGCCGGAGGGCGCGGTGCTGGGGCAGGTCTGGGTGAAGGCGGTGACTCCCATCACCGGCTGCGCGCCGGTCCCCTTCACGTAATGGTCGAAGAACTCCTGGATCCGCTCGACGCGCAGCGTCGACTCGGCCGCCTTGTTCTGCGCGCGCTGGTGCCCGATGTCCGCGAGGAACAGCGAGATCGGGTCGTTCGGGTAGAGCGACTGCTCGAGGTGGGCGTAGCGCAGGGCCTCGTCGGCGGGGAACACGTCGTCGGTGAACCCGTTGGCGATGAGGAGCGGCGCCGGCGCGGTGCGCGGGAACCCGAACGCCCCCGCCAGCAGGTAGTACGGCGAGTGGTACTGCGCGACCTGGGTGACCATGGTCTGGTCCATCGGCGTGGTGTACGGCTCCCCGGCCCCGATGTTCGCGAACCAGGAGCTCACGTCGGCCTGCGGGTCGACGCCCGGCGGTGCGTAGTAGGCGCCCTCGGTGCCGACGAGGTAGAGCCCGCTGTCGATCGACAGCTTCTCGACGCCGACCGGTGACAGGTCCGCCGTGGTGGAGGTGATCCCGTCCGCCGTCGTGCGCCCGTTCGGCATGAGCGCGTAGACCAGGTCGCTCCAGGTGGCGAACGGCGCGGCCGCCGCGATGTGCAGCGGTGTCCCGTTCGGACTGGTCCAGGGCGAGAGGGACCCGTCCGCGTTCATCACCCGGTCGTTCAGCGTGGCGAGCTCGAGCGTCACGCCCCCGCCGTACGACTCGCCGGTGACGCCGATGCGGTTCGGGTCCGCGATCCCCTCGTCGACGAGCAGCCCGGCCGCGTACTGCACGTCCCGCGCCTCGTAGCGGTAGTCGTCGAGGTGGACGTACCCGCTCGCGCAGGCGCTCGGGTTCACCAGCCGCGACTCGGCGCTGCCGCACGAGTCGCCCCAGCCCCGGGCGGCGAACTGCACGACGGCGTACCCGTCCTTCGCCCAGGCGAGCGCCGTCGGGCCGCCGTACTGCGCGTCGTCGGGGCCGGTGGGCGGGTCGCCCCATCCGTGGCTCTGCACGACCAGCGGGTAGCCGCCGTCCGGCCCGGACGCCGGCACCGGCGGCAGGGTGACGTAGACCGCCAGCGGCGTCCCGTCGAAGCTCTTCAGCCTCAGGTCCGGCTGGCCCGGGCCGCTCTCGTCACCGTGGCAGACGCGCACGCCGCCCGCCTGGGTGGCGCACGGGATCGGCTGCCCGTCCATCGTGTGTCCCGCAAGCACTCCGGTGATCGCGGTCGCGGCGCGGGCCGGCGTTCCTCCGAGGGCCAGGGACGGGAGCGCCGCGCAGGCGACGGCGGCAACGACCAGGGCGTACGTACGCATCCTCACGGGTGCCTCTCCTGCGGTCTCGGTCGTTGCCGACGGCGGGTGGCGTTCACAGCAGCGGGTGAACGCTCAGGGCAGTGGGTTGCGGCACACGCGGCAGGTATCGGTATACGCGCTCGTCGGCGCCAGGGGAACCTCGACGAACGAGGAGGCGGCGGCGTTGCGCTGCACGCCGTAGACGCCACCCGCGAGGTGCGCGAGCTGGGCGGGCGTGAACAGCACGTGCGGGCTGTCACTGGTCGTGATCGTGAGGCGGAGCCGGTCCCCGGCGTGGATCTCGGCGAACGTCGGGAAGACCTCGATGTCGAACCGGGTGACGGCGCCGACGGGCACCGGGGTCTGCGACGACTGGGTGTACGGGTGGTACGGCAAGACGGGTGCGCCGCTCGGCGCGTACCAGGACCGCGCGCGGTCGACCGCCCGCAGGGATCCGAGGAGCGCGCCGGCCGTGAGTGGTGTCGACGTTGCGGCCTTGCCGGCGGGGACGTCCTCGAGCGTCGCCTCCAGGTAGGTGTCCGGTGCGGTCGAGGTGGCATAGACGGTGACGTCGACCGGCCCGGCGACCACCTCGTCCCGCGCGAAGGGCGCGGTCGTGTACGTGAGCGACCCCGGTCCGGCCTGCTTGAGGATGTCGTTGCTCGCGCAGGGGTCGTCGCCCAGTCCCGCGGCCTGCAGGCCGACGTCCGGGGTCCCCGCGGCCCACTGCTCGGTCTGCCGGTCGCACGGCTCGCTGGCGCCGGTGAACAGCACCGTGTCGGCCCCGGTCGCGTTGGTCGGCCTGGACGCGCCGAGGGTTCCGTCGTTCGTCGAGGGCGCCGTACTGCCGCTCGGACCGGCCCCGAGGTACAGCGTCGTCGGCGTCGCCTCGGCGAACGGGTAGGTACGTGCGTCGACGTAGCCGCCCCCGCCCAGCTCGTAGACGTGCAACGGGTGGGTCGTGTCCGTGATGCCGGTGTTCTCGCCCCGCAGGAACTGGTCGAACCAGGCCAGCTGCACGGCGTTGTCGTCGATCGCGGCCGAGGGCGGCACGCAGCAGGTCAGGTGGTAGCGCGGCTCCATGATCAGCTGGTAGCGGCCGGTGACCTTCTGGTCCGGCAGCATCGGGGCGGTCACCGGCCGCCCGTCGTAGGCGTTCTGCAGGCCGGAGTAGTTCAGCGGCTCGCCGCGCTGGAACAGGTCGTACCAGCCGCCGACCATGAACGCCGGGATGTGGTTGTCGACGATGCGCTGGAGCATCGTCTGCGGCGACCGGGCCAGCCAGTAGGCGCCGTCGTAGGTCTCGTCGCCGCCGGTCGCGAGGTTCGCGGCCATCGCCCCTTGGAACGCGGCCACGCCGCCGGCGTGCTGCAGCTCGACGCCGGCCGTGTCACCCGGATCCGGGGAGCTGGCCTTCGCCGTCTCCTGTGGCGGCTGGACCAGGTTGTCCTCGGCGGTCCCGCCGAGGAAGATCGCGCCGAACTCGGCGTCGAACGCACCGCCGAAGAAGGCCGTGTCGCGGTAGACGTCCTTGCCCGCGACCTCCGGGAAGATCGCCTTGAGATGCGAGTGCGGTCCGACGGCCGCCGCGGTCAGGAACTGGTTGATGCCGAAGTACGACCCGCCGAACAGGCCGACGTTGCCGTTCGAGCGCGGAAGGTGTGCGCACCAGTCGACCAGCGTGGCGCCGTCGGTCGCCTGCACCGGGTCGAACAGCCCGAACTGGCCCTGCGAGTCGCCGGTCCCGCGGACGTCGGCGACCACCTCGAGGTAGCCGCGCTGCACGAAGTACGGGTTCTCGTACGAGTTGCCCTCGACCGGGTCCGCGAGGCCGTCCTTGCCGTAGGGAACCTGGGTGAGCAGGACCGGGAACGGCCCGGGGGCAGGCGCCCCGGACGCGGTGGTCGGGTAGTACTCGTCGACGCGCAGCACCGTGCCGTCGGACATGGTCACGCCGAGGTTCGCGACCTCGCCGACGCCGTAGGTGGCCGCCTCCGGATGCCACGGCGCCGCCGGCCGCGGCCCGGCCGACGCCGGCACGACCAGGACCACGCCGCACAGGCAGAGCGCCCCGGCGAGCACGACCGCGAGCGCCCGGCGCCGGGTCGTCCAGGTGCGACGCCGCATGGACCGTACCTCCCCGAAGAACTGGCCGGTTCATAGAACCAGCGCAATGATGAACCGTCAAGTTCATAGAGGGTAGGGTCGACGTGTGCCCACCACCGGAGCGCTCCCGCGCGGACGCCACGGTCTCAGCCGCGAGCAGGTCACGGACTCGCAGCGGACCAGGCTGCTGCAGGCGGCGGTCGAGCTCGGCACCGAACGCGGCCTCGCCTCGCTGACGCTCGCCGACATCGTGGGACGCGCCGGGGTCGCGCGCTCGACGTTCTACGAGTACTTCGCCGACAAGGAGCAGTGCTTCCTCGCGGCCTTCGACTACGCCGCGGACCGGGTCCTCACGCGTGTCCTGGCGGTCGAGCCGCCCCCGCCCGGCGAGATCGACGCGGTCGTCCACGGGTACGTCGCGCGGCTGCTCGGCCTCTGTCTCGAGGAGCCGGGGCTGGTGCGGCTCGTCGCGGCGGACGCGGAGGCGCTCGGACCCGAGGCCGGCAAACACCAGCGGGCGACCAGGGATCGGCTCGCCGCAGGCCTCGTGACGTTGCGCGAGTACCTCCGGACCGGCGACGCCGGGCTCGCGCCCATCTCGCACGTTCGGGCGCTGGCGATCGTCGGTGCCATCACCGAGGTGCTCCAGCACACCTTCTACGCCGCCGGGATCGAGGCGCTGCCCGCGCTGGAGCCGGAGCTCGCCGCGATCGTCCTCGCGCTGCTGGAGGCTCCGGGGGCCTGAGCGGCCACCGGTCAGGACCGTCGGCGCAGCACGTCCCGCGCGAGGTTGATGCTGTCGACCAGCTGGTCCGTGTTGCCGAGGACGAAGGCCCGGCGCGCGTCCTCGGCCCGGTCGGCGCCGGCGGGTGCCAGCGCGTCCGCGAGGCGGTCATGGGCCGCACGCAGGTCGGGCAGCGGCCGGCCCGGATCATCGGCGAGTGCCTGCAGCGCGGCGACGGCGTCGCGCCGGAACGGGCGGAGCGCGGGGAGCGGCGGCGTGTCCGGGCCGGTGAGCCCCGCCAGGGCGTGGGCCGACCGCACGATGCGGGTCGCCGCGCTGAGGACCGCGCGGGCGGTTGCCGGGTCCCCCCGCCGCGAGGCGGGTTCGGCGTCGACCCGTTGCAGGGCCGTCTCGACGTTGCTGCGGGCGACCCGCGCCCGGTCCGCGTCCCGTCGTAGCGCCACCGGCTCGGTGGACCCCGGGACCGCGAGCGCGTCCAGGGCGCGGCCGACGTACGCGGCCTGCGCGGTGAGCAGGCTCGACAGCAGCGGGGTCAACCGGGCACCTTGCCAGGCGGGCCACACCAGGAACGCGACGAACGCCAGCGAGCCGCCCGCGCCGGTGTCCAGCAGGCGTTCCAGCGCGACGTGCGTGTCCTGCGGGTCGGGAACGCTGACGAGGAAGACGACGGTCGCCGCCATGAACGCGGAGAA
>DASVGV010000149.1:0-28402 GCA_036379355.1 Mycobacteriales bacterium
TTCTTCGCCGGTGCCTTCTTCGCCGGTGCCTTCCTCGCCGGTGCCTTCTTCGCGGCCGCCTTCTTGGCCGGCGCCTTCCTCGCCGGCGCCTCGGGCGATGCCGGTGCCTCGGGCGATGCCGTCGCCGTCGCGGCGCGGGACGCCGAGGCGTCGCGCACGGCGGCCAGGGCCTGGATCTCGGCGTGCTCGTCGGTGTCGACGAGGGCGGGGTCGTCGTCCACCTCGACCATCGCGGTGCCCCGCAACGGCTCGTCGGAGACGGCCGCGGTGGTCTCGATCACGGCGGCGGCCGATGGCGTCGCGCCGTAGTCGACCTTGCGCCGCTTGCTGACGTAGATCGAGATCACGATGATGCCGAGGGTGATCACGCCGACGATCACGCGGACGCCGGCCTTGGCGTCGGGGCTGCCGACGCCGTAGTGCAGGACCGACGGGGCCACCAGCACCGACACCAGGTTCATCACCTTGATGAGCGGGTTCAGGGCCGGACCGGCGGTGTCCTTGAACGGGTCGCCGACGGTGTCGCCGATGACGGTGGCCGCGTGGGCCTCCGAGCCCTTGCCGCCGTGGTTGCCGTCCTCGACGAGCTTCTTCGCGTTGTCCCACGCACCGCCGGAGTTCGACAGGAAGACGGCCATGAGCACACCGGTGGCGATGGCGCCGGCCAGGAAGCCGCCCAGCGCCTCGTAGCCGAGGAAGAAGCCGGTGGCGATCGGCGCCATGACCGCGAGCAGGCCGGGCGTCGCCAGCTCGCGCAGCGAGTCCTTCGTGCAGATGTCGACGACGGCCGCGTAGTCGGGGCGGACCGAGTAGTCCATGATCCCCGGACTCTCGCGGAACTGCTTGCGCACCTCGGTCACGACCCGGGCGGCGGCGCGGGCGACGGCGTTGATGGCCAGCCCCGAGAACAGGAACACGACGGCCGCACCGATGATCACGCCGAACAGGACGTTGGGCTTGTTGACCGAGAGCGAGAACTGGGCGAGGTCGCTGGTGCTGACGCCGGGGAACTTCAGCTGGACCTTCTCGTTGAGCACGGCCTCGCCGTACGAGCCGAACAGCGCGGTCGCCGCGAGCACGGCCGTTGCGATGGCGATGCCCTTGGTGATGGCCTTGGTCGTGTTGCCGACCGCGTCCAGCTCGGTGAGCACGCCGGCGCCCGTCTCGTCGATCTCGCCGGACATCTCGGCGATGCCCTGGGCGTTGTCCGAGATCGGTCCGAACGTGTCCATCGAGACGATGACGCCCACGGTGGTGAGCAGGCCGGTCCCGGCGAGCGCGACGTAGAACAGCGCCAGCAGCACCGAGCCGTGGCCGAGCAGGAACGCGCCGTACAACGCGCCGCCGACCAGCAGCGCCGAGTAGACCGCCGACTCGAGGCCCACCGAGATGCCACCGAGGATCACGGTGGCCGCACCCGTGGTCGAGGCCTCACCGATGTCCTTGACCGGCCGCCGGTTGGTCTCGGTGAAGTAACCCGTCAGCAGCTGGATCGCGGCCGCGAGCACGATGCCGACGACGACCGCGAGCCACGAGAACAGCGCCGGGTTGCCCGACAGGTGCGCAACGGCGGGTACGTGGAAGCCCGAGTAGTGCGAGGGCAGGAACGTGAACGCGACGATCGCGCAGCCCCCCGCCGCGACCACGGCCGAGATGAAGAAGCCGCGGTTGATGGCGGCAATCGCGTTGCGGTCGCCGGCCCGGCTGCGGACCGACAGGATGCCGAGAACGGCGGTGATGACGCCGACGCCGGGGATGAGCAGCGGGAGCACCAGGCCCTGTCCGCCGAAGGCCTGCTGGCCGAGGATCAGCGCGGCCACCAATGTGACGGCGTACGACTCGAACAGGTCGGCAGCCATGCCCGCGCAGTCGCCGACGTTGTCCCCGACGTTGTCGGCGATCGTCGCGGCGTTGCGGGGGTCGTCCTCGGGGATGCCCTGCTCGACCTTGCCGACGAGGTCGGCGCCGACGTCGGCCGCCTTGGTGAAGATGCCGCCGCCGACCCGCATGAACATGGCGAGCAGCGCGGCGCCGAAGCCGAAGCCCTCGAGCACCAGGGGTGCGTGGTTGTTGAAGACGACGGTGACGATGCAGGCGCCCAGGAGGCCCAGGCCGATCGTGATCATGCCGACGACGCCACCGGATCGGAACGCGATGCGCAGGGCCGGCTTGGACCCCGACTCCTGTGCGGCGGCGGCCACGCGCAGGTTCGCCCGCGTGGCCAGCGTCATGCCGATGAAGCCGACGCTCGCGGAGAAGAAGGCGCCCAGCAGGAAGAACAGCGAGCGACCGAGCTTGACGTTGAACCCGCCCTCGGCCGGCAGCAGGAACAGCAGCCCGAACACGATGACCGCGAAGACCGCCAGCGTGCGGAACTGGCGGCCGAGGAAGGCGCGAGCCCCCTCCTGCACGGCGGTCGCGATGTCCTGCATCCGCGCGGTGCCGGTGCTTCCGGCCAGCACCTGCCGGGCGAACACGCCTGCGGAGACCAGCGCGAGGATCGCGACCACGCCGACCCCGTAGACGAGGTTGCGCTGGACGTTCGTCAGCGAGAACGGGTCCCCGCTCGCGAGCGTGGTCGCGTGGACTGCAAGCATGCGTCTTCTCCCAGGGTGACGGCGCTACGGACCGTCTCGGTGATGGTCTCGTCGGTCGCGCCGTGTCGGGGAGGGCGGACGGACGCCGGGAATGGTAGCGATGATCCGAACCGGCGCGTGCATCGGGCCGGGCTCGGCGCGGCTCAGCGCCGCCAGCGCAGCACGACGAGCGTGCCGCCGATGGGGTCCGGAAGCACGGACAGGTCGTCGGCCATCCCGGCGATCAGGGCCAGGGCGAGCTCCGGCGGCAGTCCGCCGACCGCGTCGTCGGCGGACATGGCCGGCAGCCCCTCGTCCGGAGCGTCCGGGACGTCGTGGATGGACCCGTCGTCGTGGATGCGTACCTCGTAGCCCCGGTCGTCCTCCACGAACGTCAGGCGGACCGGCGCGTCGGAGCCGACCCGCTCGTGGACGAGGACGGCCCGCGACGCGGCCTCGCCCACGGCGAGCCGCACCTCGGGAAGCAGGTCCTCGGGGACGCCCCCGCGCCGGGCCAGGGCGACCGACATCATGCGGGCGATGCGGACGAGCTCCGGCCGGGGGCTGAGCGACAGCTCGGCGGTGGACACCCGGCCGTCAGGCGGAGTCGGCCAGGGCGTCCGCGACGCTGTTGTGGATCGGGAAGACCTTGGTCAGGCCGGTGATCTTGAAGATCTTGAGGATGCGGTCCTGGGTGCACACCAGGGCCAGCGAGCCGTCGTGCGCGCGGACGCGCTTGAGGGCCCCGACGAGCACCCCGAGTCCGGTGGAGTCCAGGAACTCGACCTTCTCCATGTCCACCACGAGGTGGTACGAGCCGGCCGCCACCACGTCGATGATCTTCTCGCGCAGCTTGGGGGCGGTGTAGACGTCGATCTCGCCGCCCACGTCGATGACGGTCGCCGAGCCCTCCTGGCGATCCTTGAGCTGCAGGTCCACGAGCGATGCCTCCACGGTCGGTGCGGATGTCGCGGGCCGTTTCCCCGCTTCCGAGCCGATCCAACCACGATGCCGCGGCGCCCGGTGTCGGCCGCGCGTGGCAGCGTGGGGGCGTGAGCCAACGCGCGCCAGGGCCAGCGCCCGGACCCGCGATCGCGGGGGCGCGCCGGTCGGGGCTCGACACCCTGACACTCGACCCCCGCCGCGCGGCGGCTATCACCCACGTCGAGCACCGGCCGGCACGCGCTGCGGTCACCGCGCCGTGGCCGGCGTGGGCCGACCCGCTCGTCGTGGAGCGACTCATCGCCTCCGGTGTCGCCGCCCCGTGGGCCCACCAGGCGGCTGCCGCCGACCACGTGTACGCCGGCCGGCACGTGATCATCGCGACGGGGACCGCGTCCGGGAAGTCCCTCGCGTACCAGCTGCCATTGCTGTCTACCCTGCGCGCCGTCCCGCGCAGCCGGGCGCTCTACCTCGCGCCCACGAAGGCGCTGGCCGTCGATCAGCTGCGGTCGATCGGAGACCTGCTCGCGCCGGGTGTCCGCGCGGCCACCTACGACGGGGACACCCCGCGCGAGGAGCGCGACTGGGTACGCGCGCATGCGACGTACGTGCTGTCGAACCCGGACATGCTGCACCGGTCGATCCTGCCGAGACACCAGCAATGGCAGGCGTTCTTCCGGGGCCTGCGCTACGTCGTCGTCGACGAGTGCCATGCCTACCGGGGCGTGTTCGGCGCCGGGGTGGCCGCGGTGCTGCGGCGGCTGCGCCGCGTCAGCGCGCGGTACGGCACGGCGCCGACGTTCGTCCTGGCCTCCGCCACCGTGGCCGACCCGCAGGAGGCAGCGCGCCGGCTGACCGGGCTGGAGGCGGTCGCCGTCGTCGACGACGCGTCGCCGCGCGGGCCGCTGGACTTCGTCCTCTACGAGCCGCCGTTCTCCGCCGTGACCGGCGAGCACGGCGCACCGGTCCGCCGTTCCGCGCTCGCGGAGACCGGTGACCTGCTGGCCGACCTGGTCGCCTCGGACCGGCGCACGCTGGCGTTCGTCCGCTCGCGGCGCGGCGCGGAGGCGGTCGCCGCGGCCGCCCGGCGGGGTCTCGAGGCGAGCGGCCTCGGGACGCGGGTCGCCGCGTACCGGGCCGGCTACCTCCCCGAGGAGCGGCGCGCCCTCGAGGCGGCGTTGCAGGACGGCTCGCTGCTCGGCGTCGCGGCGACCAACGCGCTCGAGCTGGGCGTCGACATCACCGGGCTCGACGCCGTCGTCGTGGCCGGCTGGCCCGGCACCGTGGCATCGCTGCGCCAACAGGCCGGCCGCGCCGGCCGCCGCGGCGGCGACGCGCTCGCGGTCTTCGTCGCCCGCGACGACCCGCTGGACACCTACCTCGTGCACCACCCCGAGTCGGTGTTCGGGCGGCCGGTCGAGGCCAGCGTCTTCGACCCCGAGAACCCGTACGTCCTCGGTCCGCAGCTCGCCTGCGCCGCCGCGGAGCTGCCGCTGACCGACGACGACCTGCCGCTGTTCGGCGCGTCGACGGGCCCGGTGCTCGACGACCTCGTGGCCGCGGGGCGGCTGCGCCGCCGGCGCGCGGGCTGGTACTGGCCGCGGGCGGGCGAGCGGCCGCAGGCCGACCTGCGCGGCTCCGGTGGCGAGCAGGTCGCACTGGTCGAGGAGGGCACCGGCCGGCTGCTCGGCACCGTCGACGCGTACGCCGCCCACAGGTCCGTGCACGAGGGAGCGGTCTACGTCCACCAGGGGGCCTCGTACCTCAGCGTCGACCTGGACCTCGACCGCGGCGTGGCCACGCTCGTCGGGGCCACGCCGGACTGGTCCACGACCGCTCGCGAGGTCACCGAGGTCACCCTCGTGGACACCCTCCGCTCGAGGTCGAGTGGGGAGGTGACCCTCGGGTTCGGGACCGTCGGGGTGACCTCGCAGGTCGTCTCGTACCTGCGGACCCGGCTGGTCACCGGAGAGGTGCTCGGCGAGACGCCGCTCGTGCTGCCCCCACGTCAGCTGCGGACGACGGCGGTGTTCTACGCCGTGAGCGACGCCCTGCTCGACCGCGCCGAGCTGCCGCCGGCCGACGTGCCCGGGGCGGCGCACGCGGCCGAGCACGCCGCGATCGGGCTGCTGCCGCTGTTCGCCACCTGCGACCGCTGGGACCTCGGCGGTGTCTCCACGGCGCGGCACGCCGACACCGGCCGCGCCACGGTCTTCGTCTACGACGGCCATGCCGGCGGGGCCGGGTTCGCCGAGCGGGGCTACCTCCGGGCGGGGGCGTGGCTCGCAGCCACCCGCGACGCGATCAGCGCCTGCGCGTGCGCGGCCGGCTGCCCGTCCTGCGTGCAGTCACCCAAGTGCGGCAGTGGCAACGAGCCGCTGGACAAGGCCGGGGCGCAGCGCCTGCTCGCGGCCGTGCTCGCCGCGCTGGGGGAGGCCTGACCGACGCCGGTCACAGCTCCGCGTCGGCCGCGGGGCGCCGGGTCAGCCGCCAGACGTGAGCCGCGAACAGCAGCGCCAGGCACGCCGCCGCGACCGACTCGGCCACCTGCTTGTCGGTGAGGGTGCCGGCCACGTGACCGAACACGGTGGGGCTGCCGGCCTTCTCCGCGACGGTGACGGACCCGTCGTACGGCAGGGTCTTCCCGTACGGACCGGCGACGGGCGAGCCGTCGGCGTTGGTGGTCGGGAACGCCGGGAGCGGCGCCAGGGACGCCATGCCCGCCGGCGGCGGCAGCGCCGGGAAGCGCACGGCCGGCAGCTGCCGGCTGCCGGTGGCGGCACCGGCTCCGGCGGACGCGCTCGGTGCTCCTCCGGACGCGGCGGCCGGCGGGGTGCTCGTCCCTCCCGGCGGCGGTGGGGTGGCGGTGCCGGGGTCGCCGGCCGCGCCGCTGGACGGCGACGCCGTGGGCGGCGCCGCGACATCGAAGCCGGTACGCACCGCATCGGTGCCGTCCTCGGTGAGGGTCGCGGCGTAGCTGCCCGGCGCAGCGGCCGTCACCCGCACCGACAGGACGGGGGACGTCGTCGGCCCGTCGGTGAACTGGTTGCCGTGCGGGTCCACGACCGTCAGGGTGAGCGGACCGCAGGCGCCGCTGCAGGTCACGTTCCCGCCGACGACCAGGGTCGACGCCGTCACCGTCTCGCAGGTGTGGTTGGTGCCGGCGACGGTGACCCCGCCCGCCGTTCCGTCCGCCCGGGGGCAGGTGATCGTCGCCGTCGGCGCGGCCGCGCGCGCCGTGCCCGGGACCAGCAGCACGAGGCAGCCGGCCACCGGAAGCGCGAGCGCCGCGAACGCCCCGAGCCAGGCGACGAGGGCGCGCAGGGGCGCGGACATCACGAGGGCCCGGGCAGCGTCGTGACCGACGGGGCGGGAGCGGGCGGCGCCGACGCCGGGGCGTGGATGTCCGGCAGCGGCTTGGTCGACCCCGGCGCGTCGGCCACCTTGACGAGCACGGCGCGCAGCACCAGCCGCTGGGCCGCGCTCCCCTTGGGGTTGCAGGTGGTGAGGGTCAGCTCGTGGACGGTCGGGTCCGTGGGCGGCGCGATCACGGACAGGTCCGTCGGCTTCACCGGATGGGGGTTGGCCGTCCCGTCGTAGGTGGTTGCCGAGGTGAAGGACTGCACCGACTGATAGGTGAACTCGTAGTCCGGCGTGAACAGGTTGATGAGCTGGCCCGGGCGCACCTCGTCCAGCCGGTTGAACGGGTGACCGAAGGTCGTGCGGTGCCCGGCGATGGCCACGTTGCCCGCTTCGCCCGGCAGCGGCGTGCCGACGTAGTGGCCGGCGCCCGCACGCAATGCGGAGGTCGTCGTGCCCTGGACGACGAGCACGTCCAGCCCGATCGTCGGGATCTGCAGGCGGGTGAGGCCCTGGCCCTCCCGGAAGGTGTGCGTGCGGTAGGCGTTCGCGGTCGCGCCGTCGTCAAACTGGCTGCGCAGGCTCCCCTGCAGATGGCGCTGGTAGAGGTCGGTCGCGAACGGGAAGGCGAACAGCCCGACGCCCGCGAGCAGCAGCACGACCGACAGGACCGACAGGGCGCGACGGCCGCCGGGCCGGCGCAGGCCGTCGGCCAGCAGCGCCCAGCGCCCGCGTCCTCGCCCCGCTGTCGGCGGGGTCACGAACGAGGCCTGCACGGCACCAGCCCTTCCCGCGTCACGCGACCGTCTCCGGCCTCAACGACCGGTCACGGAGCGACGTTACGCCGGGACGGCCCGCGATCTGTCCGGTTCGCGCAGTCCGGCGAGGCAGCCGAGGAGGCCGTCGTAGGAAGCGACCGGCGGGCAGCTGGCGGGACGCAGGTCGGGCACCTCCGGCCCGGCGCCGGTCATCCCGGTCCGGCTCGCGCGCTGACCGACACCCAGCCGGCACCGAAGACAGCGGCGGCAGCCGGAAGCGGTATCGCCGCCCGCACGCTGACGTCGCCGTCCGCCGGTGTGCACGCGAGCAGCCGCGCTCCGTTGGCGGCGGCCGACCGGGCGGCCGTCGCGCAGGCCTGTTGGGGCGGGCTCGCGGCAGCGGCGAGCGCCGCGAGGTCGGCAGCGGCTGCGGCGCGCTGCCGGGCTTGCGCCACCGCGGCGAGCAGCACCGCCGCGGACGTGACCACCAGCAGCAGCGCGGTGCCGGTCAGCACCCAGATGGTGGCCGAGCCACGGTCTCGGTCCGCGGTGCTTCGCCGCGGCCGGCCGGCTGCCGCGGTCATTCGGCTACGCCGTCGTCGTCGGCGCCTTCGACCAGCGCGACGGCGGAACCGCGGACGGACCAGCCCGGCAGCAGGTCACCCAGAGGCCCGGGCAGGCGGGCGACATCAGTGACCGTGACGCGCACGTCGCCGCCGGCGCGGGTCACGGACACGAGCGCGTGCGCGGGTGCGTCGGCCCGGGCGAGGTCGGCGGCGCGGCCGACCGGGTCGCCGCGCGCGGCCGACCGCGCCGCCAGCCGCGCGGCATCCTCGCAGCGCAGCGCGGACTGGCAGGTGGCGACCAAGCCGCAGGCCAGCAGGACGACGGCCACGAGCACCGGCAGGGCGACCGCCATCTCGGCGGTCGCCATGCCGGCCTCGCGCTCCCGGATCCGGGTCACAGCAGGTGGAGTGCCTTGATGACCAGACCGGACAGGGCGCCCTGGACGGTGCCGCTGTGCAGCACCGTCCACAACAGGGCGGCGAAGCCGCACGCGGCCACGGTGCCCACGGCGTACTCGGCGGTGCTCATACCGGCGTCGACCCCCGCCCGCACGTGGGCGAGCAGGACGGCGACGACATGGCTGACGACTCGAGACATAGCAACTCCCAGCGAGGTGTGGTGGATGGGGCACGGCCCCGGGATCGGCGACGGAGGCATCACGTCTGCGACCACGATGGCCGCGCTCACCCGGGAGCGGGATGCCCGGCGCGGATCTGGGGACGGCGGGCTCGCTCGTCCACGGCGCTCAGTGCAGTTGGCCGAGAGCGGCCGCGACCACGGGCACGACCCCGACCGCGACGAACGCGGGCAGGAAGCACAGTCCGAGCGGAAGGACGGCGCGGACGCCGACCCGCTGTGCACCGGCGGCGACGGCAGCCGCTGCCGTCGCGCGCGCGTCACGCGCCTGCTCGGCCAGTCGCTCGGCGAGCCGCGACCCGTCGATGGCCGCGGCGACGAACGCCTCGCCGACGCCGAGCAGCGCGTCACCCCCGCCGACCGAGGCCTCCCGCCAGGCCTCGTCGGGCGGCAACCCCACGACGAGACGCCCGTGCACGAGGGTCAGCCGCCGCCCGAGCTCGCCGCCGGCGGCCGCGCCCACCGCGGCGATCGCCTGCGCCGCGGGCGTGCCGGCCCGGATGGCGGCCGAAAGCATCTCCAGCACCCAGGGGAGGTCCGCGGTGATGGCGGTGCGGGCGCGCGCGATGTCGGGGGCCTCGGCACGGGCGATCAGGCGGGGGACGACGGCGGCCGCGGCGGCGCCGACCACGACGCCCGCCAGCCTTCCAGTCGGACCGGTAGCCGCCGCCCCGAGGCAGACTCCGGCAAGGACGCAGACGCCGCGGACGACGACCGGACTGAGCAGGCTGGGTCGGCGCCATCTCGACGCGGGGGACGGCACGACCTGTCCGGTGGGTGGGCGGTGCGCTGGACGGCCCGCCGCGGCGACGGCCGCAGCGGCGGCCATGACTGCGGCGATCACTCCGCCTCCCGGCGGACGACGGCGATCACTCCGCCTCCCCGCGGACGAGCCTCGCGCTCCAGCGCAGGCCGGCGGCCTCGAGGACCGCTGCGGCGAGTAGGCACGCGTGCCCGGTGGCGCTGCCGAGGAGGTACGCGGGCGCAGACGCCCCGAAGGCGGCGGCCAGGGCAATCCCGGCGAGAGGAAGGACGGCCAGCACCCGCGTCGTGGCACGCGCGGTGGCCAGGGCGACCGCCGCCGCGCGGCGGCCGTCCTCCTCGGCGGCCACCGCCTCGCCCAACCGCACCGCGAGGATCGCGGGGGCGACGCCCGTGCCGGTGGCGATGCGTAGGCAGGCGACCAGCCGGGCGCCGGTCCCGGCCGGACACCGGTGAGCAAGCACACCGACCACGTCCGAGCCGAGGCGGGCGGCGGCCGCCGCCGCTGCGAGTGCAGTCGCCGGCGAGCCGGTTCCCCGCAACCCGGCCGCCTGCCCGCCCCGCACCAGCGCGTCCGGCAACGGCAGTCCGGCCGACAGGGCAACCGCCGTCGCGGACAGGGCTGCCCGCCACGACGCGGCGACGGCATCCCGCCGCCGCACGCGCAGCGCATCGCGTACCTCGGCGGTGAGGGCGATCGCCAGCACCGCCACTGCCAGACCCACCGCCGGGCCCGCGAGGAGAGCCACCGGCAGCGCGATACCGGCGACGAGCGCCGCGGCAGTCCTCCGGTCTTCCAGCCACGCGGGCGACGGCATGCTCCAGCGGGGCCACACCGGCGGGTCCAGGCGCGTGACGCCGCGGGGCCGGAGCGCCGACCAGACCGAAACCGCTGCGGCCAGCCCGCAGACGGTGCCGGGAGTCACGTCAGCCTCGGCGGCGACACGCCCCGTGCGGCCAGCAGCCGGCACAGCGAACCGTGGCCCGGACCCGGCCGCAGTGCCCCGCGCGCGACGACCAGCGCGGGCACGACGACCACGCCGCGGTCGACGACATCGACCACCCCGACCTGGTGGACCTGCCTGCCCGCAGTGGTCCGGCCGCAGTGCACCACCGCCTGGACGGCCGCCGCGACCAGACTGTGCAGCGCGTCGCGGCGCAGGCCGGCCAGCGCACCCAACGCCTCGAGACGGGCGGGGACCTCGGCCGGGCTGTTCGCGTGCACCGTCGACAGGCCGCCCTCGTGCCCGGTGTTGAGTGCCACGAGCAGGTCGACGACCTCCGCGCCGCGTACCTCGCCGAGGACCAGCCGGTCCGGCCGCATCCGCAGGGCCTGCCGCACCAGGTCGCGCAGCGGGACGGCGCCGGCGCCCTCGACGTTCGCCGGTCGGGACTGCAGGCGGACGACGTGCGGATGTCGAGGTGCGAGCTCGGTCGCGTCCTCGACGACGAGCACCCGCAGGTCGGGGGCCAGCGCGCCCAGCAACGCACCGAGCAGGGTCGTCTTGCCGGCGCCGGTCGCACCCGTGACCAGCGTGGCGAGTGGCGCGGCGAGGATCGCCTCCAGCCACGAGCGCAGCCCGCCCGGCAGGGCGCCGGTCGCGTCGAGTGCGGCCAGGTCGAGGGTGGCCGGACGCAGGGTGCGCAAGGACAGGCAGGTGCCGTCGACTGCGAGCGGAGGCAGAACGGCGTGGCAGCGGTGCCCGTCCGGCAGCGTCGCGTCGGCCCAGGGCTGCGCTGCGTCGAGTCGGCGTCCGGCCGACGCGACGAGGCGGGCCGCGAGCCGGCGCACGGCCGCCTCACCGCCGACCCGGACCGGTGAGCGCCGGAGCCCGTCGCCGCGGTCGACCCAGACCTCGCCGCCGCGGTGGACCAGCACGTCGGTCACCGCGGGGTCGTCGAGGAGCGGCTGAAGCGGTCCGGCGCCCACGATCTCGGCGCGCAGCTGGGTGACGACCGCAAGAGTCTCGGCGTCGCTGCGTACGCCGGGCACCCCCCGCAACGCCTCCGCGACGGCCGCCGCCGACGGCGGTCGGCCGGACTCGGCAAGACGGCGTCGTACCTGGTCCAGCAGTTCCTCGTTCACGCCGCGGCGGGACTCGCTCGCAGGGCCTCGTCGATCAACCGGTCACAGAGACGGGAGAGCGGGCCCGTGCCGCGGCCCGGCGGCTCCCCCCGTTCGAGGGTCTCGGCCAGGCGTGGCTCGGGCCGCAGCGTCCCTGCCAGCGGGATGCCGAGCGTGCCCGCGACGAGCTCCGGCGCCAGCCGTCCGGCGCCCCGGCCCCGGACGACGGCCCGGACGTCGGCGCACGCCCCCACCAGGGCCGGCACCAGACGTCCGGCCGCTGCACAGGCACGCACCTCGGCCGGAACGACGAGAAACGTGGTCGCGGCCGCGGCGATCACGTGCCGGGCGGCCGCGTCGAGGTGCCGTGGCAGGTCGACCACCACCAGGTCGCTGGCGGCGGTGCCGGCATCGAGCAGCGCGTGCATCGCCGCCGGCGGCACCGTGGTGGCATCGCCGCGGTCCCACGACAGCACGGTCAGCTCCCCCACCGCGGGCAAGGCGTCGCGCAGGTCCCCCGGCGGCACCCGGCCCTGGACACCGGTGAGCGCCGGCCAGCGGGCGCCGTCGGTCCGCTCTGCGCCGAGAGTCACGTCGATGCCACCGCCGAGCGGGTCCGCGTCGACGAGCATCGTCCGCAGGCCCGCGCGCAGCCCCGCCATCGCGAGGCCGCAGGCCAGGACGGTCGCGCCCGCCCCGCCCCGACCGCCGACCACGCCGATCACGACGCCGCCACGACCCGGACCGTCCGCCGCCACCGCCAGGCGGTCTACCAGCCACGGCTCGGCGTCGGGCAGGCAGGCGACGTGCTCTGCGCCCAGGGTGACCGCGCGGCGCCAGACCTGTGCGTCGTCGAGGTCGGCGGTCACCAGGACGACGCCATCACGACGGGCCAGGCCGGCGGTCGACACCAACGCGCCCACCTCGTCGGCGAGGTCGGCGCCGACGAGCACCAGCGGGGCCGCGGACCACGATCGGCCACCGGCCGTCGCGTCGGGCGCGACGTCGGGCTCGACGCCCGCGACGGCGGTGAGGCGCAGCAGATCGTCGAGCAGAACCGGGTCGCCGGTCAGGACGAGGGGGCGAGCTGTCACGAGGGCCTCCGGGTCGTGGGGATGGTGCCGCGACCAGGCTGCCGGGACGAAGGGGTGTGGACGAAGCGCTCTCCACAGGCGACGACCCCCGCCTGGGGGGGTAGGCGGGGGTCGTCTGAGCGCACGCTCCCGGGGGGGATGGAAGCGGCGCTCGCGTGCGACGGGCCGTGAACGGAGGGTGTCCAGGGACCGTCAGTCCGTACCGAGAATCGTACCGTCGGCGGGGCCCGCCGACGAACCCCCCTTACCATCGATCTTCAGGGCCATCCCGCGGGCCGACGCGCGGTCCCGCGCGGCCGCGTTCTTCGACCTGGACAAGACGGTGATCGCCAAGAGCAGTGCGCTGGCGTTCGGCCGGTCCTTCTACACCTCCGGTCTCATCGACCGGCGCGCCGCACTGAAGAGCGCGTACGCACAGCTGGTCTTCTCGCTCGCCGGGGCGGACCACCAGCAGATGGACAAGATGCGCGACGCGATGACGGCGATGTGCCGAGGTTGGGACGCGGCACAGGTACGGCAGATCGTCGACGAGACACTGCACGACCTCATCGACCCCCTGGTGTACGACGAGGCGGTGGCGTTGATCGAGGAGCACCATCGCGCCGGGCGCGACGTGGTGATCGTGTCGTCGTCGGGCGCGGAGATCGTCGGTCCGATCGGCGGCCTGCTCGGCGTCGACGAGGTCGTCGCCTCGCGCATGCAGATCGAGGACGGCCGCTACACCGGGGAGATCGCCTTCTACGCGTACGGGCCGCACAAGGCCGAGGCCATCCGGGACCTGGCCGCCGACCGCGGCTACGACCTCGGCCGCTGCTACGCCTACTCCGACTCGATCACCGACCTGCCCATGCTCGAGGTCGTCGGCCATCCCACCGCGGTGAACCCGGACCGGGCCCTGCGCCGGGCCGCAGCCGAGCGGGCGTGGCCGGTCCTCGACTTCCACCGGCCGGTACGCCTCCGAGCGCGACTGCCGCGCCTGGCGGTGCCGCCCCACCCGGTGGCCGCCGGCGTCGGCGTGGGGCTGGCGACCGGGGCGGTGGTGGGTGCGGCGTACCTCCTGCGCCGGCGCCGCACCGCCTGACCGGCTGCGGTCAGGCGCGCGACTCGGCGTCGCGCAGCAGGGCCTCGCAGACGGCGACCGAGTCGAGGGCACCGAGACGTACGGCCTCGCAGCAGTGCACGACCCACGGCCCCACGTCGCCGTCGGCGTACGCCCGAGCGGCGACCGCGTAGTCGTCGACCAGCTCCAGGTGCCCCACGTCGGGGGCCGTCACCGCTTTGGGGTCCAGGCCGCGCGCCACCAGCACCAGCCGGTGCGCCGCGCGCGCCACGACACCGCTCGCCGCGCCGAACGCGTCGAGCGCCAGGACCTCCCCGTGCACGACCGCGCCGAGAAGCAGTGCCGACCCGGCGGTCCGCGACGCGAGCAGGTCGGCGAGCGCCGCCAGCCGTACCCCACTGCCGGGCAGCGGTCGCCCGAGCGCGTCGTCGGCCACGAGACCGCGGGCCGCGAGCGCGTGCAGCCGGGCCAGCGCCTGGAGCGGGGCGCGATCCACCACGTCGACGAGCTGCCCAAGCCCGCTCGCCACCCGCAGGGCTCCCTGCACCACCGGGTCGTCCACGCCGTCGCGCACCTCCGCCAGCGTGAAGGCGTGGCCGGAGAGCGCGGCGCTCGCCCGTGCGCCGCGCAGCGCGGCCTCGGCGCTGACCTCGGCCGACCGGCGACGGAGCATTCGGTGCCCGAGCAGCGCGTCCACCTGCGCGCGCGCCGCATCGGCGGCCGCCGTCACCCCGGGGAGGTCCAGCAGCGGCAGCAAGGGGTCAGGCACGACGCGAAGGCTAGTGAGGGGTCGTCGAACGCTGCCCGGGTACGGCGACCTCATGACCGAAACCCCCGGCACGACCCACCCGGCTGGCCACGGCGTCGACGACGACGAGCTCGCGCGGAAGGTCTCGCAGGAGACCTCGCCCGACCTGGAGGCGCAGGACGTCTTCGAGCGCGAGTCGGGCGGCACCGACACCGACAAGGCGGCGGCGCAGGAGGACGCCGACGACGTGCGGTAGACGCGGCGGCACGTCGCCCGCGGGTGTCGCCGACCGCCCCCGCGTGCAGGCGTACGGTCCGGGCACCCGCGACGACGACGAAGGAGCCCCCGTGCCGGTCGACCCCCCGATCCAGCAGCTGCTCGACATGATGGCCGCCCAGGGCACCGGCGGCATCACGGCGGGAACCCCCGCCGAGGCCCGGGCCCTCATGGCGACGATGACCACGATGCTGAACGCCGCGTTCCCGGACGGCCCGCGTGTCCCGGTGGGTGCGGTGTCGGATGCCGAGGTCGCCGGCGTTCCCGTCCGCGTCTACCGGGCGGGCGGCGGCTCGGGGCCGGTGCCCACGACGGTGATGTTCCACGGCGGCGGGTTCGTCATCGGCGACCTGGAGACGCACGACGACCAGGCGCGCATGATCACGGACGCGACCGGTGGTGTCGTCGTCTCGGTCGACTACCGCCTGGCGCCCGAGCACCCGTTCCCGGCCGCGGTCGACGACTGCGAGGCGGTCACCCGTGCGGTGCTCGCCGACATCGCCTCGTACGGCGGCGATCCCGCCCGGGTCGGAGTGGCCGGCGACTCCGCGGGGGGCAACCTGGCGGCGGTCATCGCCCTCCGCCTGCGTGACCAGCCGGCCGCCTCACCGCTGCGCGCGCAGCTGCTGTGGTACCCGGCCGTCGACATGGTGGACGACGACGCGTACGTGTCCCGGGCCGAGAACGCGGAGGGCTTCTTCCTCACCGCCGAGGACATGGCGTGGTTCGGCGAGCACTACCTCGGCGACCGCGACCGGACCGATCCCGCGATGTCGCCTCTGCGGGCCGGGTCCCTCGCCGGCCTGCCCGCCGCCGTCGTCGCCACGGCCGAGTTCGACCCGCTGCGCGACGAGGGCGAGGCCTACGCGGCGGCGCTGGACAAGGCCGGCTGCCAGGTCGTCGCCCACCGGTACGACGGGCTGATCCACGGCTTCGTCGGGATGGTGGTGCTGTCACCGGCCGCGGCGGAGGCCACGGCAGAGACGCTTCGCGACTACGCCGACCTGCTCGGGTGACGCGCCGGCGCCGCGTCGCGGCCGCCGGGGCGGCCGCCCTTCTCGCCGCAGTGGTGGGCGCCGGCTGCGGCGGCTCGTCCGCCCCGCCGACCGGGCACGCGAAGCCGGACGCGCAGGCGGCGCCGGTCCTGCCCATCGGCCACCACGGGCGCTGGCTGACCGACGCCGACGGGCGGGTGGTCCTGCTGCACGGCATGAACTTCGTCTCGAAGGAGCCGGGCCACACCCCGGCCGCCGACGGGTTCGGAGAAGATGACGCGGACTGGCTGGTACGCAACGGTTTCGATGCCGTGCGACTCGGCACGACCGCCGCGTCGATCATGCCGGAGCCCGGCGTCGTCGACACGGCGTACGTCAAGTCCTTCGCCGACACCGTGAAGATGCTGACGTCGCACGGGTTGCTCGTTCTCGTCGACCTGCACCAGGACGGCTGGGGACCGACCCTCGGAAGCGACGGCTTCCCCGGCTGGATGACCGTGACCCACGGGGCCACGGACACCAAGACCTCGTTTCCGCTCTACTACGTCACGAACCCCGCCATCCAGGCGGCGTTCCAGAGCTTCTGGGACAACGACCGGGGACCCGACGGCGTGCCGCTCCAGACGGACGCGGCCAAGATCTGGACCGCGCTGTCGGCCAGCGTCGCGAAGGATCCCGGCGTCCTGGGCTACGACCTGATCAACGAGCCCTGGCCGGGAACGACGTGGCAGGCCTGCCTGCAGGCCGGCGGATGCGCGGCCCAGGACCGCGCGCTCGACGCGTACGACGGCCGGATGGCCACCGCGATTCGAGCCCAGGACCCGACCCACCTGCTGTTCCCGGAGCCGTACACGACGTTCAACTTCGGGACCGACCCCACCCACATCGGGCTCGCCGCGAACGACCCGAACAGCGGCCTGAGCTGGCACCTGTACGCCACCGACCCCTCGAACGAGCCGAAGGCGATCGACTACGCGAAGCAGTGGTCCGCCCGGACCGGCGGCGCGCTGCTCACCTCCGAGTTCGGGGCGGTGACCGACGTGCCGTCGATCGACCGCATGGTCGACGAGCTGGACGGGGCGCTGATGCCGTGGATCTGGTGGGCCTACAACGAGGAGGTGCTCACCGACCCGCACGAGGCGCCGACCGATGCCGACCTGGCGCAGCCGGCCGCGGTGGCGGCGCTGGTACGGGCGCATCCCGTGGCGGTCGCCGGGGTGCCCACGGCACTGCACGACGACACCACGAGCGGGACCCTGACCTTCAGCTACGACACGACCCGCGCCGGCGGCGGCACGTTCCCGTGCGGCACGGTCACGTCCCTGCAGGTGCCGCGGCGCAGCTACCCGAACGGCTACCACGTCACCGTCACCGGTGGCAGTGTCACCTCGCCTGCCGGCGGCCAGGACCTCACGGTCGTGGCCGCTCCGGGGGCGCGCTCGGTGACGGTCACGGTCCTGCCGGGCGGGTCGACTGCGCCGGCCTCCCCGGCAGCCGTCTGCCGCGGCTGACCTCTCTAGGCTGGCGCGCGTGTCCAGCCACCGACCGGCTGCCCCGGACCCGGCCGTGGTCCTCGTACCCGGGCCCTGGACCCACCGCCAGGTCGGCGCGAACGGCTGCCGCTTCCATGTCGCCGAGCTCGGTGAGGGACCGCTCGTGCTGCTCCTGCACGGCTTCCCGGAGTTCTGGTGGTGCTGGCGCGAGCAGCTGACAGGCCTTGCGGCACAAGGATTTCGGGCGGTAGCGGTCGACCTGCGCGGTTACGGCGGCAGCGACAAACCACCGCGCGGCTACGACCTGTTCACGCTCTCCGCGGACGTCGCGGCGCTGGTCTCGGCGCTGGGCGAGCAGACCGCCACGATCGTCGGCCACGACTGGGGCGCTGCCCTCGCCTGGGCCGCCGCCGCGCTGCACCCCCAGGTGCTGCACCGCCTGGTGGCGGTGTCGATGCCGCATCCGCTGGCGTTCCGGTCCGCCACCCGGACCGGTGGCCCGCAGCTCGTCGCGTCCCGTTACATGCTGGCGTTCCAGCTGCCGTGGCGTCCCGAACGCGTCCTCGTGGCCGACGGCGCCGCCGAGATCGGGGCGATCCTGCGGCGGTGGGGCGGTCCGGGGTTTCCGGATGCCGATGCCGAGCGGCGCTACCGCGAGCACGCGCAGATCCCCGCCGTCGTGCACAGCGCGATGGAGTACTACCGCTGGGCGGTGCGGTCGCAGGCCCGGCCCGACGGCGCCCGGTTCGCGCGGGCGATGGCCCGTCCGGTCACGGCGCCGACGCTCCAGATCCACGGCAGCGCCGACCCGTGCACCCTGCTGGCGACGGCCCGGGGCAACGGGCGGTACGTCGCCGGTCCGTACGCCCTGGTGGAGATGCGCGGCGTCGGTCACTTCCCGCACGAGGAGTCCCCCGACGAGGTGACCGGGCACATCGCGGCGTGGGCGCGCTGACCGTCAGTCACATCCCTGCGTGGACACCTGCTGGGTCGCGCCCCGGCCGGCGGCGACGTCGGGCGCGACCTCCTGCGCGGTCAGGGCGTACCCGGTGTCGGCCGTGTCGGTCGAGGCCGCGAAGACCACCCCGTAGACGGTGCCGTCGGTCGCGAGCAGCGGCCCGCCTGAGTTGCCGGGCAGGACGACCGCGCGGATCGCGTACACGTCACGGGTGACCGTCGACGACTGGTAGATGTTCGGTCCGCGGATGTCCTGCCGGTCCCGGATCCGCGCCGCGACCGCGGTGAACCCGCCGTCTTCGGGGTAGCCGGCCACGACCGCCGATGCGCCGCGGTCCGCCGTGGGGCCGAACGTCAGCGGGTGCGCGGTGAGACCGGGGACGTCGAGGACGGCGAGGTCCCGGTTCGGGTCGTACAGCACGACCCGCGCCGGGAGGGCGGTTCCGTCGGGCAGGAACACGTCCGGCGACAGCACCCCGGCCACGACGTGGGCATTGGTCAGGACCCGTTGCGGCGCGATGACGAACCCACTGCCTTCGATCCGGCGGCTGCAGCCGGGAGCATCGCCGCGGACCTTGACGATCGAGGACTTGGTCCGGGCGACGGCGGCCGAGTTGAGCACGGCCGGGTCGGGCGGCGAGACCGGTGTCACGTTCTCGGTCGAGAGCGGCCCGACGATTGCGGGGAAGCCGGTGTTGTCCAGCAGGCGGCGGAAGGACGCGAGGTCGCTGCGGGCGAATGCCGGCATGGCTCGGTCCACCCACTCGATCACGACCGAGTGCTTGACCTCGCGCGCGAGCCCGGTGAGCGTCGAGTGCGCCACCGCCGTGGCGAGCAGCCACACGACCACCAGCAGCGCGACCACGGACAGGACGGCTCCGCCCGCGCTGTCCGCCGCCCGGAGCGGCCGCCACGTGAGCCGGCGGCGCAGCGCCGCACCGATGCCCGCGGCGATCGCCTGTCCGACTGCGGCTAGCGCGAACACGACGACGATGCCGACGACCGGCGTCGAGACGCTCGTCAGGTGGCGGGCGACCGTCGGGGCGACCCGCGTGCCGACGTAGCCACCCCCGATGACCCCGACGAACGAGAGCAGTCCGCCGACGAACCCCTGCCGAAGCCCGCTGATCGCGGCGGCGATGCTGAGGGCGACCAGGACGAGGTCGAGGAGGTCGCCGTGCACGGCCTGAGCGTAGGTGGCCC
The DNA here is from genome assembly GCA_036379355.1 of Mycobacteriales bacterium. Lineage (GTDB taxonomy): Bacteria > Actinomycetota > Actinomycetes > Mycobacteriales > CAJCIY01 > CAJCIY01. The sequence continues at coordinate 19,493 of DASVGV010000149.1, forward strand.
GGGGGCCGACTGCCCGGATCTGCCCGTTACGGGCGTCCGCGCCCGGCGACCGCGTCGGGCAGGTCGACGACGCGTTCGTGGTCCCACGGACGGGCGAACCCACCGAGTTCCAGCAGCCGGTCGAGGAGCCCGGCGGTGAACCCCCAGACGAACAGGTCGGGTAGGACGAACGCCGGGGAGCGCCAGCCGCTGATCCCCGCCACCGTCGCTCGTACGGCGGGGTCGGCCAGCGTGGCGAGCGGCACCCGAGCGACGGCGGCCGTCTCGTGCGGGTCCTGCACCGCGACCGTCGACGGCTCGGCCCACCAGGCCAGCACCGGCGTCACCGCGTAGTTCGACCGCGGCACCCACAGCTCGGGCAGGCTGGCCAGGGGGACGACACCCGTCGGGTCCAGCCCGGTCTCCTCCACCGCCTCGCGCAGCGCCGTACCGACGGGGAAGTCGTCCCCGGCGTCGCGGCCGCCGCCGGGGAACGCGACCTGGCCGGCGTGCGAGCGCAAGGACGAGGCACGCGCGGTCAGCAGGACGTCCGGACCGGCCGGCCCCTCCCCCAGCAGCATGAGTACGGCCGACGACCGGGCGCTGCCGTCGTCGGGTGGGGTCAGGCGGGTCAGGTCGAAGGCCGTGAGGTCCTCGAAGCGGTCGGCGAGCAGCGCCAACCAGACGGGCGGGGTGCTCACGCCGTCTTGACCAGCTTCGCGGCCGCGACCGGGTCGGTGGGGCCCGTCCCGAAGGCGGGGCAGAGCGCCGCTACGGGGCAGGCGCCGCAGGCCGGCTTGCGGGCGTGACAGCAGCGGCGCCCGTGAAAGATCATCCGATGCGACAGCATCGTCCACTCGCTCTTCGGCACGAGCGCGCCGATGGCGTGCTCGACCTTGACCGGGTCCTCCTCGGCCGTCCAGCCGAAGCGTCGAGCCAGCCGGCCCACGTGGGTGTCCACGGTGATGCCCGGGACGCCGAACGCGTTCCCGAGGATGACGTTGGCGGTCTTGCGGCCGATCCCGGGGAGGGCGACGAGCGCCTCCAGGGTCGCGGGCAGCTCCCCGCCGTGACGGTCGACGAGCGCGGCGCCGAGCCCCAGCAGGCTGTTGGTCTTCGCGCGGAAGAACCCGGTCGGATGCACCAGGTCCTCGAGCTCGGCCCGGTCGGCCGCCGCCCAGTCGGCCGCGGTGCGGTACTTGGCGAACAGCACGGGCGTCGTCATGTTCACCCGCTTGTCCGTGCACTGCGCCGACAAGATCGTCGCCACCGCCAGTTCGAGCGGCGTGGTGAAGTCGAGCTCACAGTGGGCGTCGGGGTACGCGTCGGCCAGCAGTCTGTTGATCTTGCGGGCGCGGCGGGTGCGGGCGACCGCAGTCTCGTCGTCGAAGCTGCGCGCCGGCACGAAGCCCGACTCTAGGTGACCCGGCCCCGACGGTGCGCCGGCGGCTGCGGTTACGCCTATCAGGTCGAATCTCCCCCCCATCCGAGTGATGCCGCCTCAAGGGTCCGGGGACCGCGACGATCCCACCCACATCGCGGTCCACGTCCCGGGCGGCGTGACGTTCGCGTCAGCGTCCGACGGTCATCACCAGGAGGCACCAGTGCACGACGCCGACCGGCAGCGCACCCTCGAAGCCGGCGCGGCCCTGGGGGCGGAGATCACCGCCCTCGTGGCCCGAGACAAGGAGAAGGCGGAGCGCAAGGCCGCCCAGGCGGCCGCCCGCGCCGCCCGGGCCGCCGCCCGCGCCGCCGCGCGGGCCATCCCGCCGGAGCCCGCCCCGCGGTTCCGGCACCTCTCCCTCGACGGGGTACGCGCCTACCGGCAGCTCGCCGCCCGCGAGGAGGAGCGGGTCGGCTACTGGCAGCGGGTGATCGGCAACCGCCTGGACGCGGTGCGGGAACTCGGCAGCGATGTCGACGTGGAGCACCTGCGCCCCGGCCTGGAACGCCAGCAGCTGCCCGAAGGTCGCGAGCGGGTGATGGCCGCCGGGACGACGGACCTGCCCCCGATGCCCGACCTCGACGCCGTGTGGGTGGCCGCCGACGACCCGGACGCGGAGGCTGTGCTGGCCGCCGCCGCCGACGGCATCGCCGCGTACCGCACCGGCCTCAGCGAGCAGGTCCAGGCGGCGACGCAGGAGCTGATCGCCCGCTACCGCAGCGCTCCGAACGAGTGCCTCGTGGCGCTGCCCGCCTGACGTCCACGCCCGTCGCGCGTGACGCGGCATGATGCCGTCGTGTTCATTGCGATCGCGATCGGGTTCCCCGTCGTCCTGCTGGTGGCCGTCCTCGGCATGGAGCGGGTGGAGCGGCGGCTGGACCGGCCTCAGCGGTCCGAGCGGCACTGACGCGGCCGGTCGCCTACTTCCGCGCCTTCGTTCGCAGCCGGGACCGCAGTCGCTTGGTCGCCGGCAGCTCCCCGAGCAGGCCCGACTCCTGCACCAGCCGCAGCGCCTCGTCGGCCGCGGCCCGCGCTCGGTCCACATCCCCCTCTGCCGCCAGGACATCGGCCAGGACGCGCTGGGTGACGACGCGTGAGCGGACGTCCTCGGCCGGCACCTGCTGCGCGCGGCTGATCGCCGCGTGCGCGCCCGCGACGTCGCCGCGCTGGAGCAGCACACCCGCCAGGTGCGCCACGGCCTGGCGGCGCGGGAACAGCAACGTCGGCTGGTCGGTGCGTGCCGCGGCGTCGAGCAGGTCGTACGCCTCGTCCAGCTGGCCCCGCGCCCGCAGCACCTGCGCGCGCAGCACCATCTGAGCCGACAGCGCCGACTCGGACAGGTCGAGCGTGCCCGCGAGCTCGCCCGCACGATCCGCCGCGGCGGCCGCGGCCCGGTTGTCCACGCGGTCGAGATGCAGTAGCCCGACCAGCACGGTGGCGAGGAGCTCGAGGGCCGGGTGGTGGGCCTCGGCCGCCCCGCTGATCGAGCGGCGCAACGCCGTGCGGGCGGCCCGCGTCTCGCCGAGACCACGCGCGACGATCGCCTCGCCGAGGCCGGCCATGGCCAGCCCCCACGAGTCGTCCAGTGCCTCGAAACCCTCGACCGCGAGGGCGATCTGCTCGCGGGCCGTGCCCAGCTCGCCGAGCTCGGCCGCGGCGATCGCGTCGATGGTCCGGCAGGCTGCGACCTCCCACCCCGCGCCCATCTGCTGGGCGACCGGCAACAAGCCGGCCACCGTCGCGCGGGCTTCGCGGTGGCGTCCCTGCAGCACCCGTACCAGCGCCTCGGTCCCGGCGCACCACGCGAGCCCCCCGGTGTCCTGCAGAGCGTCGAACACCTCGCTGGCCTGCCGGAGGACGTCCTCGACGAGGTCGTAGTCGGCCCGGGTGAGCGCCGACCAGGCCAGGTGCTGCAGGGACCAGCCCGCACCGCGCCGGTCGCCGATCTGCTCGGCCCGGGCCAGCGCCTCGGCGAACCGCCGCTCGGCGTCACGGAACCGGCCCTCGAACAGGTCGAGCAGGCCGAGCTCGCGCTGCGCCCCGGCCGACACGTGCTCGACGCCGTGCGCCCCGGCCAGGGCGAAGGCCTCCTCGAACGCCTTCCGCGCAGCCACGGCGTCCCCCTGCTTGCGGCGAACGTCCCCGAGTACGAGGTGCGCGGCCGCACGCGTCGCCCCGTCGCCCGCGACCAGCGGGCCGGCCAGCAGCGCCTCCGCCTCCTCGAGCCGGCGTAGCCCCGCCAGCGCCTGCGCCTGGGCGGCCTGGACGGCGTCGCGGGTCGCCGGGTCGACCACGCCGCGGGCGCCGGCCAGCCGCATCGCGCGCCGGAGATGCTCCTCGGCCGACGCGTGGTCGTCGCGCGCGAGCGCGTCCGCCGCGAGCCGCCGCGCCGCCGCGAGGCCCAGCCCGGCGGCCTCCCAGGCGGGGTCGGCAGCAGGCAGGTTCATCTCCTGGGCGAGGCGGACCGCCCGGTCCGCCTGGACGGCGGCGACCGCATCCGCTTCCGCGCCGGCCGCCTCCGGATGCGCCACCGCCCACTGGGCCACGGCCGCGTGCCGGCGGGCCCGGTCGGCCTTGGGCAGCCCGGCGTACGCGACCTCGCGGACCAGCGTGTGGGCGAAGGCGTACCGCCCGGGGCCCACCCGTTCGAGCGTGCCGCGCCCGACCAGCGCCTCCAGTGTCGGTGCCACGACGGCCGGCTCGACGCGGCGGTCGATCGCGGCGAGGGCCGACAGGGGGAACGACGAGCCGAGGACGGCGGCGTCGCGCAGGAGGGATCGAGCCACGGGCTCGAGGGCGTCGATTCGGGCGGCCAGGACGGCGCGGACACCCGCGGGAAGCAGGTCCGGCGGGATCTCCGCGCGCAGCCGCCATCCGTCGTCCCCGCGGACGAGCAGGCCACGATCCACCAGCAGGTGCAACATCTCGGCGAGGAAGAACGGGTTGCCCTCGGCGCGCTCGACCAGCCGGTCGAGGTCGTGGCCCGCCGGCTCGCCGCCGAGGTAGGCGCGCAGCAGGCGCTCCGAGGCGATCCGCTCCAGGGGCTCGACGGGCAGCACCTCCACCTCCGGCAGGGCCGCCCAGCCGCGGCCATCGCCCGCGTCGACGCTGCGGCCGCAGCCCAGGAACAGGATCGGGCCCGCCACGCGCGACATCACCTCGACGAGCGCGTCCCGCAACGCGTCGCTGGCGACGTGGACGTCGTCGACGACCAGCACGAGCGGACCTGCCTGCGCGAGGGCGCCCAGCAGCGCGACGAGGCCGTCCACGTCCGGCCGCTCGACCCGTACGCCGGGCGTGGCGACGTCGCGCCCGCTCCGCCCCGACTCGGACGTGAGTCCGAGCAGTCCGGTCAGCTGCTCGACGAGGGCCGGGGGCGACCAGGTGCCTCGCGGAGGAGGATCCAGCCGGTTGACGCTGCGCTCGACGCGCTCCCGCGCACGGCCCGGCGGGTCGTCCTCCGCGACGCCGCAGGCGGTCCGCACGAGCTGCGCCAGCGGGGCCAGGTCGCGGGCGAGCCCGTACGGCACGCACTGCGCCCAGAGCACCCGCGCCGCCGGCAGCCGCTCCGCGGCCCGGACCAGCTCGCGGGCCAGGCGCGTCTTGCCGACGCCGGCGTCGCCGACGACGAGGACGCTCGCCGGAGCGCCGCGGTCCACGACCGACCGCAGCCGCCCCACCAGCGCGCCGCGCTCGGCCTCCCGCCCGATGGTCGGAGCCTCGTCACCGAGCCCGAGGCGGTTCGGCGTCCCGCTGCGCAGCCCCAGCAGCTCGTACGCGGGAACCGGCTCGCGCTTTCCCTTCAGCCGCAGGGGAGCAAGCTCCCGCCACGACGCCATGTGCCGGGTGGCGTCGGCGGTCTCGCGCCCGGCGTACACACCGCCGGGCCTCGCCTCGTCCGACAGGCGGCTCGCGGTGTTCACGGTGTCCCCCACGACCGTGTACGACACGCTCGCCTGAATGCCGGCCAGGACGACGCCGGTGTTGAGGCCGACACGCAGGCCCAGCCGGCGGCCGCCGCCGGTCTCGTCCGAGACGAGCCGCTGGACCTCGCGCTGCATCGCGGCGGCCGCCCGGACCGCGCGCTCGGCGTCGTCCTCGTGGGCCGTCGGCGCGCCGAAGACCGCCATGATCCCGTCGCCGGTCAGCTTGTCGACGTGGCCGCCGACCTCGGTGACCGCCCCGGTGAGAGCGGCGAGCAGCCGGTCGGTGACGACACCGACCCGTTCCGGGTCGAGGTCCTCGGCCCAGGCGGTGAAGTCGGTCAGGTCCCCGAACAGCACCGTGACCACGCGCCGCTCGGCGTCGTCGGCACCGGCGCTCGCGGCCTGCGGGGCCCCGCAGTGGAAGCAGAATCGGGCACCGGGGACCAGCGGGGTCCCGCAGGTGCCGCAGGTCACTGCCGGCTCTGCAGGTACTCGAGCTGGGCGGCGACCGAGAGGGCAGCCGCGGGCCACACCGACCGATCGACGTCGGCGTAGACGACCTCGACCACCTGCTGGGCCGTGGTCGCACCGGCGGCCACGGCCGCGCGGACCTGGTCCAGCCGCTCCTGCCGATGCTGCCGGTAGTACGCGATCCAGCCGGCGACGTCGGTCACGACCGGTCCGTGGCCGGGCCGGATCCGCTCCGCGGTGATGCCCGCCAGCCGGGCCAGCGAGGCGAGGTAGTCCGCGAGGACGCCGTCCGGGTGGGCGATCACCGTCGTCCCGCGCCCGAGGAGGGTGTCGCCCGTGTACAGCGTGCCGTCGTCGGCGTCGAGGAAGGTGACCGAGTCGCTGCTGTGCCCCGGCGTCGCGAGCACCTGAAGGGCCAGGCCGTCGACCCGGACGACGTCGCCCTCGTCCACCCGGGTGAGCGGTACGCCGGTGCGCTCGCTGAGCAGCGGCAGCCCCTCGGCATGATCGAGGTGGGAGTGGGTCACCACGACGGCGCCGATCTCCCGGCCGCCGGCCGTCGCGGCGCGCACCACCTCGTCGATGTGCTCGGCGATCGCCGGCCCGCAGTCGATCACCACCGCGCGTCCGCCGGGGGCGTTCAGCACCCAGGTGTTGGTGCCCTCCAGCGTCATCGGCCCGGGGTTGGGCGCGAGGACGTGGCGGACCTGGACGACACGCTCGTCGCTCACGTCCGGCCTCCGGGCGGCGGCGGGTCCTCGTCGGTCTCCAGCACCAGCTGCCAGGTGCCCTCGACCTCCCGCAGCGCCGGCGTGATGCAGACGATGCGGGGGCTCGCGGCCAGGGCGGAGGCGACGTCGGCATGTTCCTGGAGAGCCGTGATCACGGCGCGGGTCGGCGGCAGCATCGGCTGATCCAGCGCTTCGGGCAGCGAGAACCAGCGGCCCTCGTCGGACTCCCCGTCGTTGACGTGCGGCTCCTGGCCGTCCGGCAGGGCGGCCAGCAGAAACCGGGTGTCGTACCGTCGCGGCTCGATCACCGGCGTGATCCAGTGGGCGAACGGCCGCAGGTCGCCCGCGGTGACGACGACCCCGCACTCCTCCTGCGTCTCGCGGATCGCGGCGCCGACGATGCGGCGCAGCAGCGCCGTGTCGCCGGAGCAGAACGCGTCGGCCCAGGCGGCGGGCAGCCCGTCGCCACCGTCGTCGGCGGCGTCCACCTTGCCACCGGGGAACACGTACGCGCCGGCCGCGAACGCCATCGTGCGGACGCGCCGCAGCAGCCACACGTCGAGGCCGGACATGCCGTCGCGGACGAGGACCACGGTCGCCGCGTCCTGGGGCTCGACCGCGGCCACCGTGCCGTCGGCGATGCCGCGGGCACGGGCGACCATCTCGGCGGGGAACGGGTGGCTCACGCGGCACCTCCCCGGCCCGACACGCGGGCGACGACCTCCACCTCGACCGGCGTCCCCAGCGGCAGCGCCGCCACGCCGACGGCGCTGCGGGCGTGCACGCCCGCGTCACCGAACACGTCGGCCAGCAGGGCGCTGGCGCCGTTGACGACCTGCGACTGGCCGGTGAACCCGTCGGCGCTGGCGACGAACCCGACGACCTTCACGATGCGGACGACGGCGTCGAGGTCCACGACGCCGGCGATGGCCGCGAGCGCGTTGAGGGCGCAGAGCCGGGCGAGGTCGTGCGCGGTCTCGGGCGTGACGTCCGCGCCGACGAGGCCCGTCGCCGGCAGGGTGCCGCCGACGAACGGCAGCTGCCCGGCCGTCCAGACGTGGTCGCCGTCGAGCACCGCCGGCACGTACGCACCGGCCGGCGGCGGAGGCGGGGGCAGCGTCAGGCCCAGCGCGGCAAGGCGGGCGGCCACGGTCGTGCCGCCCGCGCCGACCGGTGCGGCCGTCATGCCGGGAGCGGGCGCTTGAAGTAGGCGACCAGCTGCTCGGCGCTGGGTCCCGGGATGACGGTGACGAGCTCCCAGCCGTCGGCGCCCCAGTTGTCGAGGATCTGTTTGGTGGCGTGGGTGAGAAGCGGGGCGGTGGCGTACTCCCATCGGGTCATGGCCTGGACCCTACGAGACGGCCGGACGAGGCTAGTGCGCGGCGGCGGAGACGCCTGCCCCCTCCCGGCGCAGCAGCCGGCGCCGCTCCACCTCGGTCAGGCCACCCCAGATGCCGTACGGCTCCTGCACGTACAGGGCGTACTCGAGGCAGGGCTCCTGCACCGGGCACCGTCCGCACAGGGCGCGCGCGGCGTCCTCTCGCCGGCGCCGCTCGTCGCGGGTCTCGGTGACCGACGGCGGATAGAAGTGGCTCGCGGTCGCACCCTGACAGGCGGCCTGCGCGCGCCACGTGGGCTCGGTGTGGGCGAGCGACATGGGCTCTGGAACCTCCACTCCGGCAGCGGCGCCGGACCCCCGTCCGGTACGCCCGTGAGACGAGCGTCACACGTGCGGTGCGGCCTGTGAAGTCTTGACTTCATGGCCCTGCGGGACTAGCAGACCTGTGCGGCCGTCCCGCTGCCCAGCCAGTCCAGGAGCACCGACGCGACGACCTCGGGCTGCTCGGGCAGCAGCGCATGCCCAGCGTCGGCGACGGTCACCATCCGGCCTCGGGCACCGAGCTGGCCCACCAGCTGGTGCGCGTTCTCCGCCACCGCCACCACGTCGTCGTCCGGCTGCACGACCAGGACCTCCGCACTGCCGGCCAGCCACCACTCCGAGGTCGGCGTCGCCCGCGTCGCGGCCGCCTGGGCGGCGGCCACGGCGGGGTACCAGCCGTGCTCCCAGACCGCCGGGTCGTGGGTGGGTGCGAAGAACGCGGTCCGGACCGCCGCCAGGTGCGCGGCGCGGTCGACGGTCTCGTCGAAGACGCCGAACAGCGCCGCCCCGACGGCCGGCGCGGGCGGGACGAGCCCGCCGCACGCCAGCAGGGCGACGGCGGCGACGCGGTCCGGGTGGGCGGCCGCGGTCATCCGGGCGACGCGGTTGCCGAACGCGTGGCCGACGACCACCGCCCGCTCGTCCGAGCCGGCGAGCGCGTCGATCACGGCCACGACGTCGTCGGCCCAGGCACGCAGA
>DASVGV010000150.1:0-27911 GCA_036379355.1 Mycobacteriales bacterium
TCCCGGAGCCAGCGCCTTCGCTGGCGACCCGTGTCCCCGAGCCAGCGCCTTCGCTGGCGACCCGTGTCCCCGAGCCAGCGCCTTCGCTGGCGACCCGTGTCCCCGAGCCAGCGCCTTCGCTGGCGACTGTGTCGGACGTCATGAGGCTGCGGGCGCAGGGCGGAAGCGCTCGTAGCCGGAGTCCTCCAGCACCTGGGCGAGCTCGGGCCCACCCTCCTCGACGATCCGCCCGTCGACGAGGACGTGGACGAAGTCCGGAGCGATGTAGCGCAGGATCCGCGTGTAGTGGGTGATGACGAGGGTGCCCGTCTCGCCGGTCTCCCGTACGCGGTTGACGCCCTGGCTCACGATCTTCAGCGCGTCGACGTCGAGACCGGAGTCGGTCTCGTCCAGAATCGCGATCTTCGGGCGGATCAGCTCGAGCTGAAGGATCTCGTGCCGCTTCTTCTCACCGCCGGAGAAGCCCTCGTTGACCGACCGGCCCGCGAACGCCGGGTCGATCTCCAGCTCCGCCATCGCGGCCTTCATCTCCTTGTTCCAGGCCAGGAGCTTCGGCGCCTCGCCGCGGATCTGGGTGACGCTGCTGCGGAGGAAGTTCGCGACCGAGACGCCGGGCACCTCGACGGGGTACTGCATGGCGAGGAACAGCCCGGCCCGGGCCCGCTCGTCGACCGTCATCGCCAGCACGTCGACGCCGTCCAGCGACACCGAGCCGCCGGTGATCGCGTACCGCGGGTGGCCCGCCACGGCGTACGCGAGCGTCGACTTCCCGGAGCCGTTCGGCCCCATGATCGCGTGCGTCTCGCCGGCCCGCACCGTGAGGCTGAGGCCGCGCAGGATCTCGCGGTCCTCCACCGAGACGTGCAGGTCGTCGATCTGGAGTGTGGACATCGCGGAGCTCATCCTTCGGCTACTCGGGTACGGAGACGAAGACGTCGTCGCCGTCGGTCTTGACGGGAAACGTGGCGACCGGGACGGTCGCGGGCAGGCCGGTGGGCTCGCCGGTCCGCAGGTCGAAGCGGCTGCCGTGCAGCCAGCATTCGACGGTGCAGTCCTCGACCTCGCCCTCGGAGAGGGAGACATCGGCGTGCGTGCACGTGTCGTGGACGGCGAAGAGCTCGCCGTTGCTGCGGGCCAGGCAGATCGGCGTGGCGCCGACGTCGACGCGCAGCGCGGTGTCGTCGGCGATGTCGCTGCCGCGCGCCACCCGGACCCACGTGCTGGTGGTCACCGCGCTCCCCCCCGTGCCGCGGCGGCCGGAACGGCCCTGCCCGCGTCGAGAAGGGCGTCGACGCGGTCGAGCAGCTTCGCCCGGAGCGGTTCGTCGTCGATCTTTCCCAGGACGTCGGCGAAGAACCCGCGGACGACCAGCCGCCGGGCCTCGTCCTCCGGGATGCCGCGGGCCATGCAGTAGAACAGCTGCTCGTCGTCGAAGCGCCCGGTGGCACTCGCATGCCCCGCACCGATGACCTCGCCGGTCTCGATCTCCAGGTTCGGCACCGAGTCGGCGCGCGCCCCGTCGGTGAGCACCAGGTTCCGGTTCAGCTCGTAGGTGTCGGTGCCGTCGGCGCCCGGCCCGATGAACACGTCCCCCACCCAGACGCTGTGAGCTCCCTCGCCCTGCAGCGCGCCCTTGTACAGCACGCGGCTGCGGCAGTGCGGCGGACCGTGGTCGATGAACAGCTGGTGCTCGTGGTGCCGGCCCGCGTCGGTGAGGAACAGGCCGGACAGCTCCGCGTCCCCGCCGGGACCCTCGTAGGTCACGGTCGGGGTGATGCGGATGAGGTCGCCGCCGAGGGTGACGACCACATGCCGGAGCCGGGCGTCACGACCGACCCGCACTGCCTGCCCCTCGGCGTGCACCGCGTCGCGGTCCTGCTCGTGCACGTCCACGAAGGTGAGGGTCGCGCCCTCGCCGAGGATGATCTCGGTGTTGCTGGCGCGGACGCCGGTTCCCGTGTGGTCGGCCACGACGGTGGCGCGAGCGTACGGGCCGAGGTCGACGACGAGATGGCCGTACGAGGTACCGGCCGCAGCCCGGATGTGGACGTGCACCGGCGCGGCCACCTCGGTCTCGGCCGGAACGTGCACGACCAGCGCGTCCTCCGCCGAGGCGTACGACAGCGCCGAGAGCTTGTCGGCCGGCGCCAGCACCGTGCCCACGCGGTCGTCGCTCATCGGCACCCACTCGACCTGGACGCCGTCGACGGGCTCGACCTCGACGTCGGCCTTCGAGTCCGCCGCCGGACCGGCCAGCAGGCCGCCGAGGCGGGCGAGCGGCGTGAAGCGCCACTCCTCCTCCCGGCCGGTGGGGTCGGGGAAGGTGGCCGGGTCCTGCGACGTCGGCCGCTGCGACCGGCTCGCCAGCGGCGCGCCGGGACCACCGTGCGGCGCGTGCTTCGTCTCCCCCGGCGCGACCGTCACGGTCGTACGCGGGGCTGCTTCCGGCACTGCCATCAGCCGACTGCACCTTCCATCTGCAGCTCGATGAGCCGGTTGAGCTCGAGGGCGTACTCCATGGGCAGCTCACGCGCGATCGGCTCGACGAATCCTCGGACGATCATGGCCATCGCCTCGTCCTCGGGCAGGCCGCGGCTCATCAGGTAGAAGAGCTGGTCGGCGCCGATCTTGCTGACGGTCGCCTCGTGGCCCATCGACGCGTCGTCCTCGCGGACGTCGACGTACGGGTAGGTGTCGCTGCGGCTGATCTGGTCGACCAGCAGCGCGTCGCACTTCACCGTCGACTTGGCGTCGACCGCGCCCTCGTTGATCTGCACGAGACCGCGGTAGGAGGACCGGCCGCCGTTGCGGGCGACCGACTTGGAGATGATCTGGGAGCTGGTGTGCGGCGCGGCGTGGACCATCTTGGCCCCGGCGTCCTGGTGCTGGCCCTCCCCCGCGAACGCCACCGACAGCGTCTCGCCGTACGCGTGCTCGCCGAGCAGGTAGCAGGCGGGGTACTTCATGGTGACCTTGGACCCGATGTTGCCGTCGATCCACTCCATCCGGCCGCCGGCGGCGACGGTCGTCCGCTTGGTCACCAGGTTGTAGACGTTGTTGGACCAGTTCTGGATCGTCGTGTAGCGGACGTGCGCGTCCTTCTTCACCACGATCTCGACGACCGCCGAGTGCAGCGAGTCGCTGGTGTAGATGGGAGCGGTGCAGCCCTCCACGTAGTGCACGGACGAGCCCTCGTCGGCGATGATCAGCGTGCGCTCGAACTGGCCCATGTTCTCGGTGTTGATCCGGAAGTACGCCTGGAGCGGGATCTCGACCTTGATGCCTTTCGGCACGTAGATGAACGAGCCGCCCGACCACACCGCGGTGTTGAGCGACGCGAACTTGTTGTCCCCGGCGGGGATGACGGTGCCGAAGTACTCCCGGAACAGCTCCTCGTACTCGCGCAGGCCCGTGTCGGTGTCGACGAAGATCACGCCCTGCTGCTCGAGGTCCTCCCGGATCTGGTGGTAGACCACCTCGGACTCGTACTGCGCCGCGACGCCGGCGATGAGGCGCTGCTTCTCCGCCTCGGGGATGCCGAGCCTGTCGTACGTGTTCTTGATGTCCGCCGGCAGCTCGTCCCAGGACGCGGCCTGCTTCTCGGTGGATCGGACGAAGTACTTGATGTTCTCGAAGTCGATGCCCGACAGGTCGGCTCCCCAGGTCGGCATCGGCTTCTTGCTGAACAGCCGCAGTGCCTTGAGACGGTTGGCGAGCATCCATTCGGGCTCGCTCTTCTTCGCGCTGATGTCACGCACGACGTCCTCGGACAGGCCGCGCCGGGCGGCCGCGCCGGCGACGTCGGAGTCCGCCCAGCCGAACTTGTACGCACCCAGCTGCTCGAGCTGTGCGGCCTGGGTGATTTCGGGAGTTGTCGTCATGCCTGTCCTCTTCGCGATGCGGTGGTGCGGGCTGTCGATCCGCCGGGAACGGCGGGGATGGAGGCGCCGCCGGGGACGGCGGGAATGTGAGTCGTGCAGACGCCGTCGCCGTGGGCGATCGTCGCCAGCCGTTGGACGTGCTGGCCGAGCAGGACGGAGAACGCGGCGGTCTCCGCCTCGCACAGCTGCGGGAAGCGCGCGGCAACCCCCGCGACCGGGCAGTGGTGCTGGCAGATCTGGGCGCCGGTCGGCACCTCGTGCACCGTCGCGGCGTACCCGTCCGAGGTCAGCGCCTGGGCGAGCGCGGCTGTTCCCCCGCGGGGCACCTCGCGTGCGTAGCGCACGCGCAGGTCGTCGGCACGTGCCGCGGCGAAGTCCTCCAGCGAGCCGAGCCCGTCGAGGAACGCGAGGGCGTCGACGGCGAGCGCGTCGTAGGCGTGCTGTGCCCGGGCGTGCCCCCCGTCGGTCAGTGCGTAGACGCGCGCCGGCCGCCCCCGGCCACGGCTGCGCCGGCCGCGAGGCTCCGTGCCGACCAGGGTTCCGTCCGCGACCATGGCGTCGAGGTGCCGGCGAACCCCGGCCGTGGTGAGACCGAGTCGCGCCGCGAGGGCGGCGGCCGTGGCCGGGCCCTCGGACAGCAGCAGCCGCAGCACGCGCTCGCGCGTGCCCTCCGCGCGGACGGGCAAGGCCTCGTCGACGCTGACTGCGGATTTCACAACACCATTGTTGCGTAATTGTGCCCCGCGGTCGACACCGGGGGGCTTCCGGCGAGCCCCCGCCGAGGCCTCCTGCGATGCTCTGCCCGTGACCAACCAGGTCCTGGTGACGCGCAGCACGCTGGTCGCCGATCTCACCCGGCTCGGGCTGGGCTGGGGAAACGTCGTCTGCGTGCACTCTGCATTGACCTCGTTGGGCACCGTCTGCGGGGGCCCGGTCGCCGTGGTGCAGGCACTGTTGGACGTCGTCGGGCGGCACGGCACCGTCCTGGTCCCGACCCACACGCCGGGCAACAGCGACCCGTCGCGATGGAGCCACCCCGCCGTCCCCGCCGAGTGGTGGCCGCAGATTCGGGCCGAGCAGCCCGGCTTCCACCCGCGGATGACCCCGTCGGAGCACATGGGCGCCGTCGCCGAGCTGGTCCGCACCTGGCCGGGGGCGAAGCGCAGCGACCACCCGCAGGTGTCGTTCGCGGCCGTCGGCGACCGCGCCGAGGAGATGACCGCACGGCACAAGCTCGCCCCGGCCTTCGGCGACGCCACCCCGGTGGGTCGGCTGACCGCGGCCGGGGGGCGGGTGCTCCTGCTCGGCGTCGGGTACGACACGGCATCGGTGTTCCACGTCGCCGAGCAGCGGACCGGCCGGGCGACGACCGTCGAGCACGGGGCCGCGACCCAGGCGGAGGGAAACCGCCGGTGGGTCACCTGGACCGATCTCGACCACGATGCGACCGGGTTCGACGAGCTGGGCGCGGCCTTCGAGCAGACCGGGGCGGTGTCCGTCGGCCGGGTCGGCGCCGGGGTGGCCCGCCTCTTCCGGGCCGCCGAAGCTGTCGCCTTCGCCGAGCGCTGGCTCACCGAGCACCGGCCGTGACCCTCGCCCTCGAGGTACGGGCGCTGCGCAAGGCATACGGCCCGCTCCAGGCGGTGGACGGGCTCGACCTGTCCGCCGCGGCCGGCGCCGTGACGGCCGTGCTCGGCCCCAACGGCGCGGGCAAGACGACGACGGTCGAGATCTGCGAGGGCCTCCGGGCCGCCGACTCGGGCGACGTACGGGTGCTGGGCCTGCCGCCGGGAGCGGCGCCGCTGCGCGCTCGTGTCGGCGTGATGCCCCAGCAGGCCGGCGCGTACCCGGGCGCGCGGTGCGGGGAGATGCTGCGCCTGATGGCCTCGTACTACCGCGACCCGCTGAACCCGTCGCAGCTGCTGGACCGGCTGGGCCTCACGGCTGCGGACCGCACCCCGTTCCGGCGCCTGTCGGGTGGCCAGCGCCAGCGCCTGTCGCTCGCCTGCGCGATCGTCGGGCGGCCCGCGATCGTCTTCCTCGACGAGCCGACGGCCGGTCTGGACGTGCAGGCGCGGCAGGAGACGCACCGGCTGATCCGGGACCTGCGCGACGAGGGGGTCGCGGTCGTCGTCACCTCGCACGACATGGACGAGACCGCAACGCTCGCCGACCACGTCGTCGTCGTCGACAGCGGACGCGTGGTCGCCGCGGGGACGGTCGCCGACCTCACGACCGGCGGCGACGCCATCCGCTTCACCTCGACCCCGGGACTCGCCGTCACGTCGCTGCCCCTCCCCCCGGGTGCGTCGGCCGCGGAGCCGGAGCCGGGCCGGTACGTCGTCACCGGCGCGGTCTCCCCCGAGCTCGTGGCGACCGTGACCGCCTGGGTGGCGAGCCAGGGTGCCCTCCCCCAGGACATCCAGGTGGGCCGGCGATCACTCGAGGACGTGTTCCTCGAACTGACCGGACGGGCGGTGCGGTGACCGTCGCCCGGCCCCCGGCCCGACCCGCCCCGTGGGGTGCGATCCTCGCGGCGCAGACCGGCATGGAACTGCGTCTCACCCTGCGGCGCGGCGAGTCCCTGCTGCTCACCCTCGCGATTCCCCTGGCGCTGCTGGGCTTCTTCGCCGCCGTCCACGTACCCGGAGCCGGCATCGAGTTCCTTGTCCCCGGCATCCTCGCCCTGGCGGTCATGTCGACCGCCTTCACCGGGCAGGCCATCGCGACCGGCTTCGAACGCTCGTACGGCGTGCTGGCCCGGCTGGGCACCACCCCACTGACGCGGCCGTTGCTCCTGACGGCGAAGACGCTCGGTGTCGTCGCCGTCGAGGTCGTCCAGGCAGCCCTGCTCGTCGGCCTGGGGCTGCTGCTCGGCTGGCATCCGCACGGCAACGCGGGAACGGCGATCCTCCTGCTGGTCGTCGGGACGGCGGCGTTCAGCGGCCTCGGCCTGCTGATGGCGGGAACCCTGCGGGCCGAGGCGACGCTGGCCGCCGCCAACGGCGTCTACCTGGTGCTCCTGCTGCTCGGCGGGGTGGTCTTCCCGCTGGACCGGCTGCCCGGCTGGCTCCAGGCGATCGCCGAGCAGCTGCCGACGGCCGCACTGTCCGACGGTTTGCGGACCGCGCTCGGCCACGGCAGCGGGTTCCCCGTCCATGGGTTCCTGGTCCTCGTCGGCTGGACCGTCGTCGGCATCGCCGCCGCCGCAGGGACGTTCCGCTGGCAGGCGTGATCGCGGGCGCCCGCCGTACCCTGGTCCGGCCATGACGACGACCGACCCCGGTCCGGCTATCACTGCGACCGTTCCGGCGACCCCTGTCGCGCTCTGGGCCGCGCTCTGGCGGCCGAGCGTCCGCACCACCCGACGGGTGGCCGTCGTCGTGGCCGGCCTGCTGGGACTGCTGGTGGTGACCGGCGCGGTCGTCCGGCTCACCGGCTCCGGGCTCGGCTGCCCGACCTGGCCGGCCTGCCACGCGGACTCGATCAACAGCGGGCTGACGTTCCACGGAGTGATCGAGTTCGGGAACCGGGTCCTGACCGTGGGCATCTTCCTGGCCGGGATCATCGTCCTCGCGCTGGTCGTCTGGCGGGCCCGGCGCCGCGACTGCTACCTGCTGGTGGGCAGCCTGTTCGCGGGGTACCTCGCGGAGGCAGTTCTCGGGGGGCTCACGGTCCTGACCCACCTGAACCCGCTGCTCGTCGCCGCCCATCTGCTGCTCGCGCTGGGGCTGCTGTGGTCGGCCCTGGAGGTCTGGAACCGGCTCGGCCGCGTCCCCGGCGCCGCCGGGACCCTGCGGGTACGGAACGAGGTGCGCTGGCTCTCCCGCGGGCTCGTCGCCGGGGCGGCCGCGATCATCGTGGTCGGCACCCTCGTGACCGGCACCGGCCCCTGGGCCGGCAGCCGGGTCGACAACCGCCTGCCGTTCAACCGCCGGGCCATCACGCAGCTGCACAGCGATCTCGTCCTGGTGATCGCCGGCGCCGTCGTCGTGCTGTGGGTCCTGCTGCGGATGCTGGACGCTCCCGCGGACATCCGCCGCCGGTCGTCGTGGGTGCTCGGACTGCTCGTCGTGCAGGCCGCGATCGGGTTCACCCAGTACGCCACCGGACTGCCGGGCTGGCTGATCGGGTTCCACGTCGCCGGCGCGACCGCCTTCTGGGCCGCATGCCTGCTGCTCAGCCTGTCGCTGACCGGCCGCCCCCGCCTGCAGTAGCGAGGCTCAGGGCAGCAGCGGCGACAACGCGACCGCGAGGAACAGCACCGTGAGGTACGTGATCGACAGGTGGAACAGGCGCATCGGGTGCGGCTCTTCGCCGCGGGCCACCCGGCGCAGCAGCAGGTGCGCCTCGAGGAGAAAGTAGCCGCCGGCGGCCAGCGCGACCCCGCCGTAGGTCCAACCGGCCCGCGGCACCAGCAGCAGCGAGATGGCGACCATCCCGTACGAGTAGGCGACGATTCGCCGCGCCACCGTGCGCGCGGATGCGACCACCGGCAGCATCGGCACGCCGGCGGCGGCGTAGTCGTCGCGAAACCGCATGGCCAGCGCCCAGAAGTGCGGCGGCGTCCAGAAGAAGACGACCGCGAACAGCACCAGCGCGGGCCAGCCGACGGTGCCGGTCACGGCTGACCACCCGATGATCGCGGGGAAGCAGCCGGCCGCACCCCCGATGACGATGTTGGACGGCGTCCGGCGCTTGAGGCCGAGGGTGTAGACGAACACGTAGACGGCGATCGCCGCGTCGGCGAGCAGCGCCGACGGCCAGTTGACCGCGAACCCCAGCAGCAGCGTGGCCAGCGCACCGAGCAGCAGGCCGAAGCGCAGCGCGTTGACCGGCGCGACGGCCGCGCCGGTCACGAGCGGGCGCCGCGACGTACGGCGCATCACGGCGTCGATGTCCCGGTCGAGATAGCAGTTCATCGTGTTGGCGGCGCCGGCCGCGAACGAGCCGCCGACGAGCGTGGCGACGACGAGCCACCAGGACGGGAACCCCCGCTCGGCCAGGATCATCGGCGGGAGGGTGGTGACCAGCAGCAGCTCGATGATCCGCGGCTTGGTGAGCGCCAGGTAAGCCCGCGCCCGGTCGAGGATTCCGCCGGCCCGACCCGGGGCAGGGGCAGGTAGGACGGCGCTCGACACGGGGCGAGTCTAGGACCCGGGCGGGTCGGGGTCGCGCCGGGCGCGCAGGCCCTGGCCGGAGGCCGTCACCGGCGGCCCCGTTGGGGCATGACGATCCCGCGTGGGTCATCGTGGACGGTGGCGCGGCAGATAGGTTCGACTGACGGCACAACGGACGGAGACGACGTGGCACGGACGAGCACGAAGACGGCCGGCAACAGCCCGTGGGCGGATCCGCTGGACGCGCGTGCCGTCGACACCGTGCGGGCGCTGGCGATGGACGCGGTGGAGAAGGCCGGATCCGGCCACCCCGGCACCGCGATGAGCCTGGCGCCCCTCGCCTACCTGCTCTACCAGGAGTACGTGCGGCACGACCCGACCGACCCCGAGTGGATCGGTCGGGACCGGGTCGTGCTCTCGTGCGGGCACTCGAGCCTGACCCTCTACATCCAGCTGTACCTGTCCGGGTACGGCCTGTCGCTCGACGACCTCAAGGCGCTGCGGACCTGGGGCAGCCGCACCCCCGGCCACCCCGAGCACGGCCACACGCCCGGCATCGAGGTCACCACCGGGCCGCTCGGCCAAGGAGTCGGCAACGCCGTCGGCATGGCGATGGCCGCGCGCCGCGAGCGCGGGCTGTTCGACCCCGACGCCGCCCCCGGCACGAGCCCCTTCGACCACCATGTCTACTGCATCGCCTCCGACGGTGACATGGAGGAGGGCATCTCCGGCGAAGCGTCGTCGCTGGCCGCCACCCAGCGCCTCGGCCACCTCACACTGATCTACGACGAGAACCACATCTCCATCGAGGACAACACGGACGTCGCGTTCTGCGAGGACGTTGCCGCCCGCTACGAGGCCTACGGCTGGCACGTCCAGCGGGTGAACTGGCTGGCCGACGACGGCTCGTACAGCGAGAAGGTCGGCGAGCTGCGCGCGGCGCTGGACGCGGCCGCGAAGGTGACCGACCGGCCCAGCTTCATCGCGCTCCGCACGATCATCGGCTGGCCCGCGCCCAACAAGCAGAACACCGGCTCCGCCCACGGCAGCGCGCTCGGCCCCGACGAGGTCGCGGCCACCAAGAAGGTGCTGGGGATGGACCCGGACGCCACCTTCGCGGTCGACCCCGAGGTCCTCGCGCACGCGCGCAAGGTGGCCGACCGCGGCCGGGCGGCGCACGCGGACTGGCAGGAGTCGTTCGAGGCGTGGGCCACGGCCAACCCCGAGCGCGCCGACCTGCTGGCCCGGCTGGGGCGGCACGAGCTGCCCGCCGGGTGGGACGCCGACCTGCCGGTGTACGAGGCGGGCACGTCGGTCGCCTCCCGCAACGCGAGCCAGGACTTCCTGACCGTCGCCGCGCCGCGGCTGCCCGAGCTGTGGGGTGGGTCGGCCGACCTGGCCGGCAGCAACAACACCACGCCGAAGGGCGAGCCGTCGTTCCTGCCGGAAGACCGGCAGACCAAGGAGTTCCCGGGCGGTCCGTACGGCCGCGTGCTGCACTTCGGTATCCGCGAGCACGCGATGGGTGCGGTCCTCAACGGCATCGCGCTGCACGGCGGCACCCGGCCGTACGGCGGCACGTTCCTGACCTTCTCCGACTACATGCGCCCGGCCGTCCGTCTCGCGGCGATGATGAGGCTGCCGGTCACGTACGTCTGGACGCACGACTCGATCGGTCTCGGTGGGGACGGCCCGACCCACCAGCCGATCGAGCAGCTCGCCGCCCTGCGAGCGATCCCCGGGCTGGACGTGGTCCGCCCGGCAGACGCCAACGAGACGATCGTCGCGTGGCGGACCATCCTCGGCCACACCGACCGGCCCGCCGGACTGGTCCTGTCGCGCCAGAAGCTCCCCACCGCCGACCGGTCGGTCTACGCCGCCGCCGAGCACGCCGCCCAGGGGGCCTACGTTCTCGCCGAGGCCGGCTCCGGGACGCCGCAGGTCCTGCTCATCGCCACCGGCAGCGAGGTCGCCCTGGCGCTCGCCGCCCGCGAGACGCTCGAGGCCGAGGGCACGCCCACCCGCGTCGTGTCCATGCCGTGCCGCGAGTGGTTCGACGACCAGGCGCAGGCGTACCGCGACGAGGTCTTGCCCCCGGACGTCCGTGCGCGCGTCGTCGTCGAGGCCGCGACGCCGTTCGGTTGGGAAGGACTGGCCGGCGACGCCGGCGAGATCGTCGGCATCGACCACTACGGAGCCAGCGCCGAGGGCGAGGTCCTGTTCGAGCAGTTCGGCTTCACCCCCGACCGCGTCGTCGCGGCCGCCCACGCCACCCTCCAGCGGGCCCACGCCTGAACCGCCTCACGAAGGAGATCTGCTCATGAGCAACCCGCTCGCCGAGCTGTCCGCCGCCGGCGTCGCCGTCTGGCTCGACGACCTCGACCGCACCCGGATCACCGGCGGCGGTCTCGCCGAGCTGGCCCGGGACAAGCACGTCGTCGGGGTCACCACGAACCCGTCGATCTTCCAGAAGGCGCTCACGCACGGTGCCGCCTACGCCGACCAGGTCCGTGACCTGGCGCTGCGGGGCGTCGACCTCGGCGAGGCGGTGCGGGCCATCACGACCATGGACGTCCGCAGTGCCTGTGACGTGCTGCGACCGGTGCACGAGTCCACAGCCGGCCTGGACGGGCGGGTGTCGATCGAGGTCGACCCCCGCCTCGCCCACGACAGCGAGCAGACCGTCGCCGAGGCCCGGGCCCTGTGGTGGCTGGTGGACCGGCCCAACCTGTTCATCAAGATCCCGGCGACCGTCGAGGGACTGCCGGCGATCAGCCAGGCGCTCGCCGAGGGAATCTCGATCAACGTGACGCTGATCTTCTCGCTGGACCGCTACCGCGCGGTCATGGACGCCTTCCTCGACGGCCTCGAGCGCCGCCGTGCCGCGGGCGGATCGCTCGAGGGCCTCGAGAGCGTCGCCTCGTTCTTCGTGTCCCGGGTCGACACCGAGGTCGACAAGCGGCTCGACAAGATCGGGAGCAAGGAGGCCAAGGCGCTGCGCGGGACGGCGGCCATCGCCAACGCCCGGCTCGCGTACCAGGCGTACGAGGAGGTCTTCGCCTCCGACCGGTGGCGGGCGCTCGCGGACGCCGGCGCCCGACCCCAGCGACCGCTGTGGGCCTCGACCGGCGTGAAGGACCCGTCGTACGACGACACCCGGTACGTCGTGGACCTCGTCGCCCCCAACACGGTGAACACCATGCCGGAGGCCACGCTCGACGCCGTCGCCGACCACGGGACCGTCACCCCGGACGCGATCGCGGGCACGTACTCCGAGGCGCGTGCGACGCTCGACGGCCTGGCCGCCGTCGGCGTCGACTACGACGACGTCGTCGATCTCCTGGAACGCGAGGGGGTCGAGAAGTTCGACGTGGCCTGGTCCGAGCTCCGCGACAGCCTGGCGGCCAGTCTGAAGGCGGCGCGGTGACCCTCACCCGCTCCCAGGGCGGCGTCACGGTCACGGTGACCGGAGCGCTGGCCGACCTCGCCGCGCCCGCCCTCGACCGGCTCGTTGCCGACGGCGTGCCGGCCAAGATGCTCGCGCTCGACGCAGACCTATGGGGCCCGGACGCGCGCGGCGAGGCCGCCCGGCGCCTGGGCTGGATCCACCTGGCCACGTCGTCCCGCCCACTGCTCGGACCGCTGGCGGACCTGCACGAGCAGCTGCGGGCCGAGGGGCTCGACCGGATCGTGCTGTGCGGCATGGGCGGCTCGTCGCTCGCCCCGGAGGTCATCTGCGCAACCGCCGGCGTCCCGCTCGTCGCGGTCGACACGACCGACCCCGCCCAGGTCCGCGCGGCGATGGCCGACCTCGACCGTACGGTCGTGGTGGTCAGCTCCAAGAGCGGCGGGACGCTCGAGACCGACAGCCACTACCGCGCATTCCGCCGGGCGTTCCAGGACGCCGGCATCGAGCCGGCGGCGCGGATCGTCGTCGTCACCGACCCCGAGTCACCTTTGGAGGCCACGGCGACGGAGCAAGGGGTACGAGCGGTCTTCCGCGCCAACCCGGATGTCGGCGGCCGCTACTCCGCGCTGACCGCGTTCGGCCTCGTCCCGTCCGCGCTGGCGGGGGTCGACGTCGCCGCGCTCCTCGACGACGCCGAAGCCGTTCTCGGCGGCCTCGGCAGCGACGACTCCCCCGCCCTGCTCCTCGGGGCCGCCCTCGGGGCCGGCGCGGTCGCGGGACGCGACAAGGTCGTGCTGTCCGACGGCGGGTCCGGCATCGACGGTTTCGGCGACTGGGCCGAGCAGCTGGTGGCGGAGTCGACGGGCAAGCAGGGCAAGGGCCTGCTGCCCGTGGTCGTCGGCGCGCCCGACGCTCCCGGCGACGAGGACCGCGACGACAGCCACCGCGTGCGGGTCGGCGGTACCGCGCCCGACCCCGGGTCCGGAGTCAGCGGGCCCCTCGGCGCACAGTTCCTCGCCTGGGAGTTCGCCGTCGCCGTCGCCGGCCGCGTCATCGGCATCGACCCGTTCGACCAACCGAACGTCCAGGAGTCCAAGGACAACACCAACAACCTCCTCGAGCAGGCCGGCGACGGTCCGTTGCCGGACGGCGAGCCCGCGTTCACCGACGGGCCGGTCGCCGTCTACGGCGACCGCGCGGTCCTGGGCGACGCCACCAGCCTGCCGGCGGCCATCACCGCCCTGCTGGCACAGGTCGACAGCGGCGGTTACCTGGCCGTGATGGCGTACCTCGACCGGCTGTCGGAAGCCCCGGTGGCCGGGGTGCGCGCCGCACTCGCCGCCCGCCTCCCACACCCGGTCACGTTCGGCTGGGGGCCGCGGTTCCTGCACTCGACCGGGCAGTTCCACAAGGGTGGCCCGCAGGTCGGCGTCTTCCTCCAGGTGACCGCCGAGCCCGACGGGGACGTCACGATCCCCGGCCGCCCGTTCGACTTCGCCCGGCTGCAGCACGCGCAGTGGCTCGGCGACCTGCACGCCCTGGAGAAACGCCACCGTCCCGTCGTGCGCGTGCACCTGACCGACCGCGCGGCAGGCATCGCCGCGCTCCTCGAGGCCGTCGAGGCTCGCTGACGTGACCGGCAATCCGCTGCGCGACCCGCGCGACCGACGGCTCCCCCGCGTCCCGGACCCGTGTGCGCTGGTCATCTTCGGCGTGACCGGCGACCTCGCCCGCAAGAAGATCATTCCGGCGGTGTACGACCTCGGGAACCGCGGCCTGCTCCCGCCCGGCTTCGCGCTCCTGGGCTTCGCCCGGCGGGACTGGGACCACGGTGACTTCGAGGAGCTGGCGCGCGAGGCCGCCCAGGAGCACGCACGGACGCCCTGGCGGCCCGAGGTGTGGAGCCGGCTGGCGCACGCACTCCGGTTCGTACCCGGGTCGTTCGACGACGACGACGCGTTCGACCACCTGAGCGAGACGCTCCAGGAGCTCGAGTCCTCGCACGGCATCGGAGGCAACGCCGCCTTCTACCTGTCCATCCCGCCCCCCACCTTCCCGGTCGTGCTCAAGCAGATGCAGCGCACCGGAATGGCCGACGACGAGGCATCGGGCGGCTGGCGCCGCGTCGTCGTCGAGAAGCCGTTCGGCTCCGATCTGGCCTCCAGTCGAGAGCTGAATGCGTTGGTGGACAGCGTGTTCACCGCGCCGGGGGTGTTCCGGATCGACCATTACCTCGGCAAGGAGACGGTGCAGAACCTGCTGGCGCTGCGGTTCGCGAACACCCTGTTCGAACCGATCTGGAACGCGCACTACGTCGACTCGGTGCAGATCACGATGGCCGAGGACGTGGGCATCGGCACCCGCGCCGGCTTCTACGACGACGCGGGCGCCGCCCGGGACGTGCTCCAGAACCACCTGCTCCAACTCCTGGCCCTCACCGCGATGGAGGAGCCGGTGTCGTTCGACGCCGAGGCCCTGCGGATCGAGAAGGTGAAGGCGCTCGACGCGATCTCGCTGCCCGACGACCTGGAGCGGTACGCCGTGCGCGGCCAGTACGCCGCCGGCTGGCTCGCCGGGCAGCGCGTCGTCGGCTACCTCGAGGAGGAGGGCGTCCCCGCCGACTCGACGACGGAGACGTTCGTCGGCGTCCGGCTCGGGGTGGAGACCCGCCGCTGGAGCGGCGTGCCGTTCTACCTGCGCACGGGCAAGCGCCTGCCCCGGCGGGTCACCGAGATCGCCGTCAGCTTCGCGAAGGCGCCGCACCTGCCGTTCGACGCCACCGCCACCACCGAGCTGGGCAACAACCAGCTGGTGATCCGCATCCAGCCCGACGAGGGCATCACCTTGCGCTTCGGCTCCAAGGTGCCGGGCTCGGCCATGGAGGTCCGGGACGTGACGATGGACTTCTCGTACGGCGAGGCGTTCACGGAGGGGTCGCCCGAGGCCTACGAGCGGCTGATCCTCGACGTCCTGCTCGGCGACGCCACCCTCTTCCCGCGCAACGCCGAGGTGGAGGCCTCCTGGAAGGTCGTCGACCCGCTCGAGGAGTTCTGGGCCGATCACCCGCCCCAGACCTACCGTGCCGGTGAGTGGGGTCCGTCGGCGGCACACGACATGCTCGCCGCGGACGGACGCACGTGGAGGCGGCCGTGACCACGCTGTGGGACACCACCGGGACCGACGTGGTCGCGGCGCTCGGGGCGGCCCGCCACGAGGCGGGGGTCGTGGCGAGCAGCCTGGTCCTCACCCTCGTGGTCGTGGCGGACGAGAACCAGGTCGGGGAGGTCGAGCAGGCCGCCAGCACCGCGTCGTCGGCGCACCCCTGCCGCGTGCTGGTCGTCGTCCGCGGCGATCTCGACGCCTCCAAGCCCCGGCTGGACGCCGAGGTGTCCATCGGGGGGCGGCTCGGGCCCGGCGAGTCGGTGGTGCTGCGCATGGACGGACGCCTTGCCCTGCACGCCGAGTCGGTCGTCCTGCCGCTGCTCGCTCCGGACGCGCCCGTCGTCACGTGGTGGCTGGGCGTCCCCCCGGACCTCATCGCCCACGACCCGCTCGGCGTGCTCGCCGACCGGCGCATCACCGACGTGGCCCACTGCGAGGACCCGATCGCAGGCCTGGTCGCCCGGGCGCACGACTACGCGCCCGGTGACACCGATCTGGCCTGGAGCCGTGCCACGCCCTGGCGGGCGGTGCTCGCCGGGGCGTTCGACGCGGTCGACGGGACGGCGACCGCCGCCAGCGTGAGTGCGCGGCCGGAGAGCACGAGCAGCGCCCTGCTCGCGGCCTGGCTCTCGGACCGGCTCGGCATCGAGGTGACCCGGCACGAGGAGGAGGGCACGGGCATCCGGGCCGCGGAGGTGCTGGTCGACGGGGGCGAGGAGGGCGGCGGGACAACGATCCGCCTGCGGCGGGAGGGCGACCGCACGGGCACCCTCACGCGGACCGGCCAGCCCGACCGGATCATGCCGCTGCCCTGGTCCGACCTCGGCGACCTGCTGGCGGAGGAGCTGCGGCGCCTCGACGACGACGTCGTCTACGCCGGTGCGCTCGGCAGGCTGGCCGGCCTGAGCGACCTGAGCGAGCGACCACGCACGCGGACGCACATCTGGCGCGACCCGGCGCAGCAGGCCGCCGCCGAGTGAGCGGCCGGTCGCGTCGCTGCGCCCGCTAGGCCTGCCCCGCCGGGACTACTTGCCGCGGAGCTTGGCGAGCGCCTCCTGCAGGATGGCGTCACCGTCGGCGTCGTTGCGCCGCTCGCGTACGTAGGCGAGATGAGTCTTGTACGGCTCGGTCTTCGGCGGGGCCGGCGTGGCCTCGCGGTCACGGCCGGCGGGGTAGCCGCACCGCGGGCAGTCCCAGAGGTCGGGGATGGTCGCGTCGTGAGCGAACGTGGGCCGCGTCTCGTGCTTGTTGGCGCACCAGTACGACACCCTGGTGCGGGGAGCCGCCTCGCCGCGCTCCGCCTCGCCCATGGGGCCGGCGCCGACCCGACTACCCCGGATGGCGTTGCCGCCTGCCACGTGTGCTCCCTTACGTCGTTGCGCCCGCCGGCCGGTCTCTCGCGCGTCAGCGCGCGAGCAACCCGATGCCGACGATGCATACGGTCCAGATGATGATCGCGGCGATCGTGAACCGGTCGAGGTTGCGCTCCACCGTGGACGAGCCGCCGAGCGAGGAGGAGACGCCGCCGCCGAACAGGTTCGACAGTCCGCCACCCTTGCCGCGGTGCAGCAGGATGAGCAGGATGATCGCGAGACTGCTGACGATCAGCAGGATCCGCAGCGCGAGTTCCACGAGGCCACAGTCTAGGGGGTAGGCCGGCTCACGACAGCCTGACCCTCGGATCGAGGAACGCGTACGCGATGTCGACGATCAGGTTCGCGATCACGATGAAGGCCGCGGCGACGAGGACGGTGGCCGACACCACCGGGAGGTCACCGGCGATCACGGCCCGCAGCGAGAACGCCCCGATACCGGGCAGCGCGAAGATCGTCTCGGTGATCACGGCGCCGCCGAGCAGCGTCCCGAGGTCGATACCGAAGATCGTCACGATCGGCGTCAGTGCGCTGCGTAGCCCGTGCTTGTAGACCACCGCTCGCTCGGACAGGCCCTTCGCTCGTGCGGTGCGGATGTAGTCCTCCCCCAGCACGTCGAGCATCGAGCCGCGGGTGACCCGGCTGTAGCTCGCCGCGGACACCAGGGCGAGGCTCAGCCAGGGTAAGTACAGATCCTTCAGCCACCCCACCGGATCTTGGGTGAGCGGGGTGTACGCGCCGTAGGAGTAGATGTTGATGTGCAGCTTGGTGCGGAAGTAGTAGTAGAAGACGAGAAGCAGGAGCAGGCCGAGCACGAAGGTCGGGATCGAGTAGAACAGCAGCGCGAACACGGTCGCGAGCCGGTCGCGGATGCTGCGCGGCTTGGTCGCCGCGAGAATGCCGAACGGGATCCCCATCGCGAGCCAGATGACCGCCGCGCCGATCGCCAGCGACGCGGTCACCGGCAGCCGGCTGAACAGCTCGGAGTTGACCGACGCCTGGGTGGTGAAGTCGGTGCCGAGATCGCCGTGGAAGATCAGCCGTGACAGGAAGTGGCCGTACTGCTGATACCACGGGTGGTAGAAGCCGAGCCGCTCGGCGATCTGCTGCAGGCTCCGCAGGTTCGCGCCGCGCGGCGCGAAGGTGGCCGCCCGGGCGATCGGTGTCTCCGACTTGACGACGTAGAACAGGAGGAAGACGACGAACGTGTTGATGAACAGGACGAGGATCGCGAACAGCAGACGGCGGATCAGGAAGCGCACCATGGCCGGCCCCTACTTCGCCATCGTTCGCGCGGCACGGGGGTCGAAGGCATCCCTGACCCCGTCACCGAACAGGTTGAAGCTGAGCGTCGTGATGAACAGCAGGATCATCGGGAAGATCAGAAAGGTCGGCCGCACCAGGTACAGGCCGCCGACCTGTGCGGCCGAGAGCGTCTGGCCCCAGCTCGCCGTCGGGGGCTTCACCCCGATGCCCAGGAACGACAGAGTCGCCTCGAAGACGATGTTCACCGGGATCGTGAGCGTGTAGTAGACGATCAGCGGCGCCACGAGGTTCGGCAGCATGTCGATGAACATGATCCGGAACCCGCGCGCGCCGAGAGCCCTCGACGCCTCGACGAACTCCCGTTCTCGTACGGACAGCACCTGACCGCGAGCGATGCGCGCGAAGACGGTCCAGCCGAAGATGATCACGACGACGAAGACCAAGGTCAGGCTGGGCTGGAAGACGGCCGCGAGTGCCTCGGCGAACAGGATGATCGGGTAGCTGAGGAAGATGTCGACGATGCGGCTGATGAACGTGTCGACCCAGCCGCCGTAGAAGCCCGCGATGATGCCGACCACCGTGCCGATGACGAGGCTCGCGAGGGTCCCGAGCACGCCCACGGCCAGCGACACGCGCGCCCCGTAGGCCAGCCGGACCAACAGGTCCCGGCCCTGGTCGTCGCCGCCGAGCAGGAAGTTGTGGTTCGGGCCCACCGGGATGTTCTCCGGGCTGAGCGCCGCGCCGCTGCCGTGGCGGAAGGACTCGGTGTCCCCGTGACCGGTCAGGTGCGCGACCAGCGGTGCGCAGATCGCGAGCAGGACGAGCAGGACGATGACGACCCCGCTGATCATGGCGACCCGGTCGTGCCGCAGCCGCGACAGGGCCAGGCGCGTCGGGCTCCGGCCGGCGATCTCGCCCACGAGGGGGGCGCCGCCCATGTCGTGCGTGTCCGGCAGCGGTGCACCACCTGCGTCGGACAGGGTCTCGGTCATCGGGTCCTCACTCGTGCGGGATCTGCGGGGCGGGCGCGGGCCCGGCTAGGGCGAGCCGCCGAGGACGTCCTGGCCGGGACTCGAGCTCGCGTCGTCGGCCAGCTGGGCGAGCGCCTCGGCCACGTCCGCCGTCGCGTCGGGCTGGTCGATCGAGGGGGTCGCGTGCGCGATGTCCTCGCCGTCGACGACCGGGTGCAGGCAGGCGGTCAGGTGGGTGGCGGGGTCGCCCGCGGTCGTTGCCAGCTCCGGCCGTATCTCGACGCAGTCCGGGGCGGCCTTCGGGCAGCGCGGATGGAAGAAGCATCCGGTCGGCGGGTTGATCGGCGACGGGACGTCCCCCACCAGGATGACCCGCTCGCGACTGCCCGCGACGTCGGGGTCGGGCACCGG
This sequence comes from Mycobacteriales bacterium, assembly GCA_036379355.1. Lineage (GTDB taxonomy): Bacteria > Actinomycetota > Actinomycetes > Mycobacteriales > CAJCIY01 > CAJCIY01. The sequence continues at coordinate 19,594 of DASVGV010000150.1, forward strand.
CACGGCGGACAGCAGGGCAGCCGTGTACGGGTGGCGCGGGTGGTCGTAGAGCTGGTCCGCGGGCGCGACTTCGGCGATCCGGCCGAGGTACATGACCGCGACGTCGTCGCTGACGTGCCGCACCACGGACAGGTCGTGCGCGATGAACATGTAGGTCAGGCCGAACTCGTCCTGCAAGTCCTCGAGGAGGTTGACGACCTGGGCCTGGATCGACACGTCGAGAGCCGAGACCGGCTCGTCGCAGATGATGAGGTCCGGCTTGAGCGCGAGCGCCCGCGCGACCCCGATGCGCTGGCGCTGCCCGCCGGAGAACTCCGCCGGGAACCGGTTGTAGTGCTCGGGGTTCAGGCCGACGACCTCCATGAGGTGCTGGACCTCGCGCCGCCGCTCGTCGCCGCCGGCCACCCCGTGGATCGAGAACGGGTCGCCGATGATCGCGCCCACCCGCCGGCGCGGGTTCAGCGAGCCGTAGGGGTCCTGGAAGATCATCTGGATCCGGCGCCGGTAGGGGCGCATGCGCCGGTTCGAGAGGTTGGTGATGTCCTCGCCGTCGAACGTGATCGTGCCCTCGGTGATGGGGTACAGCCCCGCGATCAGCCGGGCGAGGGTCGACTTGCCGCACCCGCTCTCCCCCACCAGCCCGAGGGTGTGTCCCCGGCGCACCTGGAGCGAGACGTCGGTGACGGCCTGCACCCGGCCGACCTCGCGCTGCACCAGCACACCGGCGCGGATCGGGAAGTACTTGCTGACGTGCTGAAGGTCGAGCAGCACCTCGCCCTTGCCGGTGGAGGCGGACGCGGACTCCGTGGCGGTGACGGTCACGACGCGTCCGATCCGCCGGACGTGCGACGCGCCCCGGTCCGCTTCTGTACGCCGCCGGCCCGCACCTTCGCGGCGAGCGCCCCGACGGGGCCGGCGTACTCCACCGGCTGGAAGCACGCGGACCGGTGGCGCGCGTCCCCGATCGGCTTGAGGGCGGGGATCTCGTGCGGGCACTGCTCCAGCATCACCGGGCAGCGGGGGTGGAACGCACAGCCGGAGGGCAGGTTGATGAGTGAGGGCGGCGTGCCGGCGATGGGCGTGAGCTTGCCGCCGATCGCGGCCGCGGACGGGATCGAGGCGATGAGGCCCTTGGTGTACGGGTGGTGCGGGTTGTAGTAGATGTCCCGCCGAGGCGCGAACTCGACCGGGCGGCCGGCGTACATCACCATCACCTCGTCGGCGAGGCCGGCGACCACCCCCAGGTCGTGCGTGATCATGATCACGGCGGTGTTGAACTCGGCCTGGAGCCGCGCGATGAGATCGAGGATCTGCGCCTGCACGGTCACGTCCAGCGCGGTGGTCGGCTCGTCCGCGATCAGCAGCTCGGGGTTCAGGGCCAGCGCCATGGCGATCATGGCGCGCTGCCGCATGCCGCCGGAGAACTGGTGCGGGTAGTCGTCGACGCGACGATCCGGCTGCGGGATGCCGACGACGGCCAGCAGGTCGCGCGCCCGCTTCTTGGCCTCCGCCCGGGAGACCGACTCGTGGGTGCGGATCATCTCGGCGATCTGCCGGCCCACGCGGTAGTGCGGGTGCAGGCTCGAGAGCGGGTCCTGAAAGATCATGGCGATCTTCGCGCCGCGGATGCGGCGCATCCGCCCGGCGGACAAGGTGAGCAGGTTCTCGCCGTGGAACAGCGCCTCGCCGGTGATCCGCGCACCCCGGGTCAGGCCCATGATCGTCTGCGTGCTGACCGACTTGCCGGACCCGGACTCACCGACGATGCCGAGCGTCTTGCCCGGCTCGAGCGAGAACGAGACCCCTTGCACCGCCTTGACCACGCCGTCTTCGGAGTTGAACGAGACGTGCAGGTCGTTCACCTCGAGCAGGGCCACGGGCTTCCTCGGATCTCGCCGGCCGGTGGGCCGGATGGAGCGGGTGGTGCGGCGGACGGGGATGGGTGCGCGCCGCGGGGGACGTGGTGCGTCAGCGGAATGTCTAGCACAGCGAACCGCGCTGCGGGCGCGTCTGACGGGACCGCCCGGGAGGGAAAACAGCCGCCGCCAGGGACATCTCCGGCAGCACGGCGGGGGCCGACCGAAAATCCGGCCGGCCCCCGCTGAGGGAGCTGTCGCTCACATCGGTGCGGTCAGTGCGACCGCCGCACGTCAGCCGTTGGTCAGCCAGACGTTGGTGATGTCACCGTTGTTCGCGAAGTTGTAGAAGATCCAGTTCTGGACGTTCTTGCCGTAGTACGTGGCGATGTTGATCGTCGCCAGCGGGATCCACGGCGCCTGCTTCATGGTCGCCGCGTCGAGCGCCGCCCACTTGTCCGCCGCCTCGCTCTGACTCGTCGCCGCCAGCGCGGCATCGATCTGGTCGGTCAGACCCGGGACGGTGTTCGGAGCGACGCCGTACGCGCCGTAGTTCGTCGTACCCGGCCCGTACAGGCGCGGGTCCAGCAGCGGCACGAAGAACGACCGGGCCGCGTTGCCCTGCCAGTCCGGGTTCCAACCCGGCACGGCGAGGTCCCACTCACCCGACGCGGACGGCTGCTCGAGGATCTTCGCGTAGAAGTCCGCGGTCGCCGCCTGCTTGAGGTTCAGCTTCACGCCGCACTTGGCCATGTCCGTCTGCATCGCCTGGGCGATGTCCGGCGCCTTGCCCTTGTTCCGGTACAGGAACGTCAGGTTGAGCCCGTTCGGGTAACCCGCCGCAGCAAGCATGGACTTGCCCTTGGCGGCGTCCTCCTGGCCGTTGAGGTTGTTGTACGGGTCGATCTGCTTGTAGCCCAGCAGCGGCGGCGTCAGGATCTGGTCGATCGGCGACGCGATGATCGAGCCACCCTCGATCTGGACGATGTCGCTCTTGGCCACGCAGTACTGCAGCGCCTGCCGCACCGCGACCTTGCTCAGCGCGCCGCCGTCAGCCTTGGACTGCTCGTTGATGACGGTGTAGAGCGTCGAGCCGACGTTCTGGATCTGCAGGTGCGGGTCGTTGGCGGCCTTGAGCGTCTGCAGGCTCGCCGCCGGCACGCCGGTGTCCCATTCCATGTCCGCGTCACCGGTCTGCAGGGCCTGCTGGACGGGACCCTCGTCGGAGCCCTCCGTGACCTGCACCTGGTTGACGTACGCGTGACGCAGCGGGTCGGTCGAGGCCTTCCACGCCGGGTTGCGGGTCAGCAGGATCGACTGCTGCGGCACGTACTTCGCGATCTGGTACGGACCGTCCGCGATGATGTGCTGCTGCTGATCCGCCGAGCCCGGGATGTACTGCTCGTACTCGATCGGGGCCGGCGAGGCGAACGGCAGCGCCATGATGTTCAGGAAGTCACCGGCCGGCGCCTTCAGGTTGAACGTGACCGAGTTGCCGTTGGCGGTCAGGCCGGAGATCTGGTTGGTGTCCATGTACTGCTTGATGGCCGCCGCGGTCTGCGCGACCTTCGAGAACCCGTCGCAGAACGTGTCCATGCCGACGATCGTGCCGGTGTAGTAGCCGAGGCCGCCGGCCGCACCGTAGGGGTTGCAGAGCCGCTTGATGCCCCGGATCTCGTCCGCACCGGTCACTTGCCGAGGCGGAGTGGTGTTCCAGTCGACGCCGTTCTTGATCGTGAACGTGTAGGTCTTGCCACCGTTGGTCGGGGTGGGGACCTCCGTCGCCATGTCGGCGACGACCGAGTTGGCGATCTTCGGGTCGACGCTGTTGGGGTAGCTCACCAGCTGGCGGCTCACACCACGCAGCAGCGTGTAGGACACCGTGTAGTAGGCCTGGACGGTGTCGAGGTTGTCGACGTCGCCACCACCGAGCAGCTTCAACGTGCCGCCGGTCACCGGGTTGGTGCCGTGCGTGCCGTTGGGGCCCGACTTGGCGTCGAGGTGAGCGGCGCCAACCGCGAGCGGGTTGGAGCTGCCCGCAGGTGGGTTCTTACCGCCGCCACCGCTGCCCGAGTTGCTGCTGCCGCACGCGGCAAGAGCAACGACCGAGCTCGCAGCGACGGCCACCACGAGGGCAGCCTTGCGAGAGATGAGCATGCTCATCCTTCCTGGCAGGTCGGACACACCGCACCCAGGACGGCTGCGATGTGCGCGCCACACCCGGCTGGGTGCGGCGGGGGCGCCGAGCCCGGGACTGGGCACGGCAATGGGCGCATCCTGTGCTTCCGCGCTGCGGCTCGCCAGCCCTGGCAGCCGGCTGGGAACGATCGTTACCGATCCGGTATCGGCTGGCAGGAACGTCAGGGCCCCGGCGCCGCCGCGCGCACGATCTGCACGAACGCGTCCGCGTCCAGGCTGGCCCCGCCGATCAGGCCGCCGTCGACATCGGCGCCGGCCAGCAGCCCGGCCGCGTTGTCGGGCTTCATCGACCCGCCGTAGAGGATGCGCACCCCGGCCGCGAGCCCACGGTCGTACGACCGGGCCAGCGCGCCGCGGAGCGCGGCGGCCATCTCCTGCGCGTCCTGCGCCGTGGCCGTCTCCCCCGTGCCGATCGCCCAGATCGGCTCGTACGCGACGACGAGCGACGCCGCCCGCTCCGCGGGCAGGTCCGCGGTCACCGCGGTGAGCTGTTCCACGCAGTGCTGCTGGTGACTTCCGGCCTCGCGTACCTCGAGCGACTCACCGACGCACAGGATCGGCGTCAGGCCCGCGTCATAGGCGGCGACCACCTTGGCGGCTACCTGCTGGTCGTCCTCGTGGTGGCCGGCCCGGCGCTCCGAGTGGCCCACGACGACCCAGGTGCAGCCGAGCGCGGTCAGCATCCGGCCGCTGACGTCTCCGGTGTGGGCGCCGTCGCCGGCCGCCGCGAGATCCTGCCCGCCGTAGCCGATGGGCAGGTGGTCGCCGTCGACGCAGGTCTGGACCGACCGGATCGCCGTGAAGGGCGGCAGCACGACCACCTCGACCAGTTCCGTGTCCTGCGGCCGCAAGGCGAACGCGAGCTGCTGGACGAGGGCGATCGCTTCGACATGGGTGCCGTGCATCTTCCAGTTGCCCGCCACCAGGGGGCGCCGCTGCACGCGCGCCATGGCTACCGCGGGTCCCGGGCGAGAGCGGCGAGTCCGGGCAGCTCCTCGCCCTGCAGGAACTCGAGGGACGCTCCGCCGCCGGTGGAGATGTGCGAGTAACCCTCCTCGCCGAGGCCGAGCAGCCGCACCGCGGCGGCACTGTCACCGCCGCCGACGACGGTGAAGGCGCCGGCGGCGGTCGCGTCCGCGATGGCCGCCCCCACGCCGCGCGTGCCCTGCGCGAACGGCGCCATCTCGAACACACCCATTGGGCCGTTCCAGAACACGGTCTTCGCCTCGGCGATCGCCTCGCCGAACAGCGCGATGCTGCGCGGACCGATGTCCACCCCCATCCGGTCGTCCGGGATCGCCTCGACGTCGACGACGTCGTGTCCGGCGTCGGGAGCGACCCCGGTCGCCGCGACGACGTCGACCGGCAGCAGGATCCGGCCGCCCCCCCGGCCGGAGCGGTCGAGAAGGCGCCGGCAGCTGTCGCGCTGGTCGTCCTGGACCAGCGAGCGGCCCACGCGGCGACCCTGCGCCGCGAGAAACGTGAAGCACATGCCGCCGCCGACGATCACCGTGTCCGCCCGCTCCACCAGGCGTTGCAGCACCGCGAGCTTGTCGCTGACCTTCGCGCCGCCGAGCACGACGACGTACGGGTGCGGCGGTCCGTCGACGAGCCGGGCGAGCACCCCCACCTCGGCGAGCACCAGCGAACCGGCGGCGTGCGGCCGTCGTCGGGCGACACCCACCACCGAGCAGTGCGACCGGTGCAGGACTCCGAAGGCGTCGTCCACGTAGGCGTCGCAGAGGTCCGCCAGCGCATCGGACAGGGCATCGTCCCCCCTGGTCTCGCCCGGCTCGAAGCGGACGTTCTCGAGCAGCGCCACATCGCCGTCGCGCAGCCCGGCAACCGTGGCCCGCGCCGACTGCCCCACCACGTCGGTGGCCTGCGCGACCGGACGGCCGATCAGCTCGCCGAGTCGCCGCCCGACCGGCGCGAGCGACAGGGCGGGGTCGGGCCGGCCCTGCGGACGGCCGAGATGCGAGCACACGACGACCCGCGCGCCCGCATCGGCGAGCGCGGCGATGGTGGGGACGGCCGCACGGATCCGGCCGTCGTCCGTGATCGCGCCGCCGTCCAGCGGCACGTTGAGGTCGCTGCGGACCAGCACCCGGCGACCGGCGAGGTCGCCGAGGTCGGCGATGGTGCGCATCTCAGGCGAGCTTGGCGCCGACCAGGGACACGAGATCGGCCAGGCGGTTCGAGTAGCCCCACTCGTTGTCGTACCAGCCGAACACCTTCGCGGTACGGCCGCCGGCCATGGTGAGCAGGCTGTCGAACGTGCACGACGCCGCCGAACCGACGATGTCCGAGGAGACGATCGGCTCGTCGGTGAAGTCGAGATAGCCCTTGAGCGGCCCGTCGGCCGCGGCCCGGAACGCCGCGTTGACCTCGTCCCTCGACACGTCCCGGTCGAGCGTCACCACGAGGTCGGTGATCGAGCCGACGGGTACGGGCACCCGCAGCGCCATGCCGTCGAGCTTGCCCTTCAGGTGCGGAAGCACCAGCGCGGTCGCGCGCGCCGCGCCCGTCGACGCGGGGATGACGTTGACCGCCGCGGCCCGAGCGCGGCGCAGGTCCCTGTGCGGCAGGTCGATCAGCCGCTGGTCGGCGGTGTACGCGTGCACCGTCGTCATGAAGCCCGTCTCGATGCCGAACGCGTCGTCCAGCACCTTCGCCATCGGGGCCACGCAGTTCGTGGTGCAGGAGGCGTTCGACACGATGGTCTGGCTGCCGTCGTAGACGTCGTCGTTGACGCCCATGACGATGGTGGCGTCCTCGCCGGTGGCCGGCGCGGAGATCACGACCTTCTTCGCCCCGCCCGCGAGATGTGCGCGCGCAGCGTCGGCCTGCGTGAACAGCCCGGTGGACTCGACCACGACGTCGACGCCGAGATCGCCCCACGGCAGGCCGGCGGGGTCACGCTCGGACAGGATCTTCAGGCTGCGGTCCCCGACGTGGATCGTGTCCCCGTCCGCCCGTACCTCCGCGGCGAGAAGCCCGGCGGTCGAGTCGTGGCGCAGCAGGTGCGCCATGGTGGGCACGTCGCCGATGTCGTTCGCCGCCACGATCTCCAGGTCGCTGTGCCCGGCGAGGACAGCACGGAAGAAGTTCTTCCCGATCCGGCCGAAACCGTTGATGCCGACCCGAGTCGTCACGGCGTCTCCTCGTCGTCGCCCCTCCGTGCGCGCGGCACGTCGTCTTGGCGGCTGACCCTAGCCGAGCGTGCACGCGCGAAGAGCCCCGGCTCAGTAGTCCCCGAGCATCTCCGGGGTCACGCTCGCCTCGGTCGTCGGCTGGCCCCGCTGCACGGCGACCTTGTCCGCGAATGCCAGCAGCCGGCGGATGCGGCCGGCGACCGCGTCCTTGGTCATCGGCGGGTCGGCGAGCCCGCCGAGCTCCTCGAGGCTCGCCTGCGGGTGCTCCATCCGCAGCCGCCCCGCGGCCAGCAGGTGCTCGGGTGCCTCGTCGCCCAGGATGTCCAGCGCAGCGCTGACCCGCGCGCCGGAGGCGACGGCCGCCCGTGCCGACCGCCGGAGGTTGGCGTCGTCGAAGTTGGCCAGCCGGTTGGCGCTCGCCCGGACCTCGCGCCGCAGCCGACGGTCCTCCCAGGCGAGACGGCTCTCCTGCGCGCCCATGAGGGTCAGCAGGGCGGCGATGGCGTCCGCGTCGCGGACGACCACCCGGTCGACACCCCGGACGTCCCGAGCCTTGGCCGCGACCTCCAGGCGCCGCGCGGCCCCGACCAGCGCCAGCGCCGCCTCCGGCCCCGGCGACGTCACCTCCAGCGAGCAGGAGCGGCCCGGCTCGGTCAGCGAACCATGCGCCAGGACCGCGCCGCGCCAGACTGCCGCCGCGTCGCAGGCAGCGCCCGTGACCACCGCGGGCGGCAGCCCGCGCACCGGCCGGCCGCGGCCGTCGATGAGCCCCGTACGGCGGGCGAGGCCCTCGCCGTCGCGCGTCACCCGCACGACGTACCGGCTGCTGCGCCGCAGTCCACCCGGCGCCACCACCACCACCTCGGCCTCGTACCCGAACAGCTCGTGGATCTCCTTGCGCAGGCGCCGGGCCACCGAACCTGTGTCGAGCTCGGCCTCGACCACGACCCGCCCACCGACGAGGTGCAGCCCGCCCGAGAAGCGCAGCAGCGCCGACATCTCCGCCCGCCGGTCGCAGGGCTTGGTCACCACGAGCCGTGACAGCTCGTCCTTCAGCGCCGCCGTCATGGCCGCCACGGGCTGCCCTCCCCTTCGCTCACCGTCACCG
>DASVGV010000151.1:0-4359 GCA_036379355.1 Mycobacteriales bacterium
CGTGCTGGGCCGGCTGCGCGACCCCCGCGGGTCCCTGCGCCAGGCCCGGCGACTGCTGCGGCCCGGGGGTTCGCTGGTCGCGTCGGTGCACAACGTCGGTCATGGCGACATACGCCTGGCGCTGCTCGCGGGGCACTGGGACTACGGCCAGTCCGGTCCACTCGACGAGACGCAGCTGCGCTTCTACACCTACGAGACCCTCCGCGCGCTGCTGCTTGGCAGCGGGTTGGTCCTGATCGACACCCGCCGCGTCGAGCGTCCGATGTTCGGCACGGAGGTGACCGTCTCAGCGGCAGACCATCCGGCGGACGTCGTGGCAGCGGTGGCCGCGGCGCCGGAGAGCCGCACCTACCAGTTCGTCGTGCGCGCCGTGCCGGACGACGCCGACGGGGCGGTGGCGCTGCTGTCGCAGCGGGAGCACGCGGCGGCCACCGAGGCGGCGGCACTGCGCTCGCGCGTCGAGCACCTCGAACGCCAGGTCGCCGCGACCGAGGACCGGCTCGCCCTCGCCGAGGCGGAACGCGATCTGCGCATCGCGGCCGCGGAGCACGCCCTGAAGGAGCTCGCCGCCCTGCGCGGCACGAGAACGTTCCGCTGGTCCCAGCGGGCCCGCCGGATCTACAGCAGGTTGCGGGGGGGTCGGCCGTGACGCAGGTCGCCGACCGCGACGCCGCGTTCCCCGCCGGACCGGAGGGAGCCACGGTCCTGCCGGAGCTCCCCCTCACCAAGGTGGGCCGGCCCTCGCTGTGGGCCAGCCGCGAACTGATCATCAACCTGACCCGGCGCGAGGTCGCTGGGAAGTACAAGCGGACCACGCTGGGACATGTCTGGTCGCTGCTGAACCCCCTCGCGACGATGCTCGTCTACACCCTCGTGTTCGCCGTGATCCTCAAGACCAAGCCCGATCGCGGGGAGCCCAGCGGCCTGCACAACTACGCCCTCTATCTGATGTGCGGGCTGCTGCCCTGGTCGTTCTTCAGCAACTCCGTGACGGGCGGCATGTTCGCGCTCATCGGCAACAGCAACCTCGTGCAGAAGGTCTACTTCCGGCGCGATGTGCTGGTGAGCTCACAGGTCTTCTCGCTGCTGGTCACCTTCTTGTTCGAGATGCTGGTGCTGGTCGTCGCGCTGCTGGGCTTCGGCGGCATGCCGCTGCCGTGGATCCCGATCGCTCTGGTCGTGATCGTCCTGCTCACGTTCCTCGGCCTCGGCTTCGCGCTGTTGCTGTCGGTCGCCAACGTGTACTTCCGCGACACCCAGCACTTCGTGAGCATCGCCTTCCAGCTGTGGTTCTACCTGACGCCGATCATCTATCCGCTGTCGCTGGTGCAGCGGCGGCTGCACACCGACCATCTGCTCGGCGTCTCGCTCTACGACATCTACGAGCTCAACCCGCTGACCAGGTTCATCCAGGTGCTGCGGAACCTGCTCTACGACAATCACTTTCCCGCGTGGGGAGATCTCGCGTACTGCCTCGGCTCGACGGTGGTCGCGCTCGTGGTCGGCGGTCTCGTCTTCAGCCGCTTCGAGGGCCGGCTGGCGGAGGAGCTGTGACCCGGCCCGCCGTGGTGGTGGACGGCGTCTCCAAGTCCTTTCGCCTCTACCACGAGCGCAACGGTTCGCTGAAGGCCGCGCTGATGCGCGGTGGTCGCGCCCGGTACGAGGAGTTCCCCGCACTCTCCGACGTGAGCCTCCAGATCCCGCAAGGCTCCACGTTCGGCCTGATGGGAGTCAACGGGTCGGGCAAGTCGACGCTGCTCAAGTGCATCGCGAACATCCTGCGGCCGGACTCCGGCACGATCCTCACGGCCGGCAAGCTGGCCGCGCTGCTCGAGCTGGGCTCCGGCTTTCACCCGGAGCTGTCGGGGCGGGAGAACATCTTCCTCAACGGGTCGATCCTGGGGCTTTCACGCAGCGACCTGGACGCCCGGTTCGACGACATCGTCGGTTTCGCCGGCGTCGAGACGTTCATCGACCAGCCGGTCAAGAACTACTCCTCGGGCATGTACGTGCGGCTGGGCTTCTCGATCGCCATCAACGTCGATCCCGACGTCCTGCTCGTGGACGAGGTACTGGCCGTCGGCGATCAGGAGTTCCAGGACAAGTGCGCGGCCAAGTTCGCCGAGTTCAAGCGGAACGGCAAGACCGTGATCCTCGTCAGCCACGCGCTCGGCTCGATGCGCCAGATGTGTGACGAGGTCGCCTGGCTCGATGCCGGAAAGGTGGTCGACGTCGGCCCCCCCGACCTCGTCATCGACCGGTACATCGACGTCGGGCACCACGCGGAGGAGGGCAAGGACGGCAGCCGCCGGTGGGGCACCGGCGAGGTGACGGTCACCGACGTCGCCGTTCTCGACGCCCACGGAAACCCCACGACGTCCGTGCACACCAGCGACGAGGCGAGCATCCGGGTGCGCTACGACGCGCACCAACCCGTCGCCGACCCGCTGTTCGGACTGACGATCCAGACCCGGGAGGGCACGGTCATCTGGATGCAGGACACGGGCCACGCCAAGCTGGACATCCCCCTGGTCGACGGTCGCGGTGAGGTGCTGTTCCACGTCCCGAACATGATGCTGCTGCCCAACCACTACGACCTGAACGTCTCGGTGCAGGACCGGAGCCGGACGGAGACCTACGACTTCATCCGCAACGCGTACCCGTTCCGCATCACGCCGGGGCCGGAGCGGCACGGCGGCGGCTTCGTCCGCCTGGCCGGCCAGTGGAGCCTCAGCGACGCGAACGCCGAGATCCCGGCGATCGGGTGACCGCATCGCCACCTGCCACGCCGAGCGACACGCTCGCCGCGGCCGCCGCCACGGCCGGGCCGTACGTCGTGGTGGTGCCCGGCGGCGCGGACGACACCGGGGTCGACGACCTCGTCCGGGTGCTGCAGCGCGAACCGTCCGTGGGCGCCGCCGGCCGTGGCCGTGGGCCCCTCGCGGACGTGCTGGCCCTCCCGGCCGCGCCGTACGTCATCCGGCGCAGCGCGCTCGAGCAGGTGGACGGACTGCACCCGCTGTTCGACGCCTACCCGTCCCTGGGGCGACTGGATCTGGGCTGGCGCCTGCGGGCGTGCGGCTGGCGGGTGGTCGCCGCCGGCAGCAGCGACGAAGCCGCCCTCGACGAGGGGGATCCCGAGGATGCGGCGAAGGCGGCCCTCCGCCTCGCGGTCCTGCACCGCAACCTGGGCGAGGAGGCGTTTCACACGTTGCTGCCGCCCGCGCTCGCCGCGACCCGGCGGTTGCCGGGTGTCGGGGCGGAGGCGTCCGCCTCCTACGAGGCGATGGCGCCGACCCTCGGTCGCGGTGCTCTTCAGGTCCGCCGCACGCGCGGTGACCTCGAGCTGATGCCGTACGTCCGCACCGCGCCGTCGGTCTTCCCAGCAGGCACCCGGGAGCTGGCCGGGCCCGAGGGCGTGCGGTTGCTCGATGGCCGGCAGCGCATCCTCGTGCTCACCCTCGACACCGTCGGCCCGCGGATGGCCGGCCCGGCGATCCGGGCCTGGGAGCTGGCACATGCGCTGGCCGACGAGCACGACGTGGTGCTGGCCGCGCAGTGGGACGGCTCCGTGCAGTCCACGCACCTTCGCCTGATGGACCTGGGCAATCCCAACCTGCGCCTGACCGCATCGCGGAGCGACATCGTCGTCGTCCAGGGATGGGGCCTGCACGACCATCCGTGGCTTGCCGGGTTGCCTGTCGTGCTCGTCGCTGACCTCTACGACGCCATTCACCTCGAGACACTCGAGGCGGAACGGGACCGGTCCCTGCCCGAACGGCGCCACGGCATGGCGGTCGCGACCGAGGTCCTGATGGCGCAGATCCGCCGCGGCGACTTCTTCCTGTGCGCGTCGACCCGCCAGCGCGACCTGTGGCTGGGCCACCTCGCCGCCGCCGGCCGGCTGACCCCCGACGTCTACGACGGCGACGAGTCGTTGCGGCGGTTCATCGCCCCGGTTCCGTTCGGCGTCCCGCGTACTGCACCGGCCGTCGCGCCCGGGGCGATCAAGGGTGTCGTCCCCGGCATCGGCCCGGACGACGAAGTGATCTTGTGGGGCGGCGGCATCTACAACTGGTTCGACCCGCTCACCCTGATCCACGCCGTCGCGCGCGTGAGCGAGACCCGCCCGCAGGTGCGGCTGCTGTTCCTCGGCACCCGGCACCCCAACCCGGCCGTCCCCGAGATGGCGATGGCGGCGGCGGCGGTGGCGCTGTCGGATCGGCTCGGCCTCACGGGATCGGTCGTGTTCTTCAACGAGGGGTGGGTCCCGTACGAGGAGCGGTCCCGCTGGCTGACCGACGCCGACCTCGGTGTCAGCTGCCACTTCGAGCACCTCGAGACCGCGTTCTCCTTCCG
>DASVGV010000152.1:0-13450 GCA_036379355.1 Mycobacteriales bacterium
GCGCAGCGCTTCCGGATATGTCTCCCCGATCAGCACGTACGCGGCGGTGATCAGCATGCCGCCCCCGAACCCCTGCAGGCCGCGCGCACCGACGAGCTGCGCCATGGTCGTGGCCGAGCCGGCCACGACGAGCCCGCCGACGAACGTCGCCATCCCGCCGAGCAGCGGCAACCGGGGCCCGTGGACGTCGCTGTGCTGACCGGACACGACCATGCCGATCACGTTGCCGAGCAGGAAGGCGGTGAAAGCCCAGCCGTACGCGCCGACACCGTGCAGGTCGCGGGCCGCCGTCGGCAGCGCCGGAGCCACCGCCATCGCCTCGAAGGCGATCATGGTGATGAGGATGACGATGCCGAACGTCGTCGCCCGGATCGACGGGGCGAAGATCGACCCCGGCTCCGGCGCGCGGGTACGCGGAGCGTCGACGACCACCTGGCAAGGATGCCTGCTCGTCCCGAATCGGGCCCCGCGACGTGCGCCGCACCGGCCACGGCGGGTGCTTGGGTGAGCGTGAGCCGCCGACCGCGCGGCCTCGTTGCACACCCGAGGAGCACCGGTGGACCACGACCTTTTCGTCATGCAGATCTCGATCGCCGAGAAGGTGGTCCGTACCGTCCTCGTCTACGCGGTGATCGTGATCCTCTTCCGGCTCACCGGCAAACGTGGTCTGGCCGGGTTCACGACCTTCGACTTCGCCGTCGTCTTCCTGCTCAGCAACGTCGTGCAGAACGCGATCATCGGGAACGACAACAGCTTCCTCGGCGGTGCCATCGGGGCAGTGACCCTCGTGGCGGTCAACACGGCGCTCAGCCGCGCGATCGGCCGCAGCGCGGTGCTCTCGCGCATCCTGGAGGGACGCAGCACCACGGTCATCGCCGAGGGCCGGCTCGACGAGCCGCGGCTGCGTCGGGTCGGTCTCGGCCGAGCCGAGCTGGAGCAGGCCGTGCGGCTGCAGAACGGGGACAGCATCGACCAGGTCCAGACCGCCCTGCTCGAGCCCGGTGGCCGCCTGCTGCTGACCCTGAAGCCCGACGAGCAGTCGATGACCAAGGGCGACCTCGCGCTGCTGCTCCGACGTCTCGACGATCTCGAGACGCTCCTGCGCCGGTAGCCGGGCTCGTCGCGCTCAGGCCCAGGGCTGGACGACCAGGCGGATCGGGTTCCCCTGCTTGCTCCGCAGCCGCTCGACGCCCGCCACGATGTCCTCGAGCGGCACCAGGGCACTCACCGAACCCGACACGTCCAGGCGGCCGGTGCGGACGAGCGTGATCAGCTGGTCCAAGTGCTTGCGCTGGTACCCGAGATGCCCCAGCAGCGACTGGCTCTGGATGCCGAGGGCGACGCCCGGGCCGAGGTGCATCTCCTCGAGCGACAGGCCGACCATCAGCGCCCGACCGGCGCGGGCGAGGCTCGCCACGCACTGGGCGAGCACGGCGTTCGCCCCCACGAGGTCGACCGCCAGGTCCAGTCCCCGCCCGCCGGTCAGCGCGCGGATGCGGTCCAGGACGTCCGGTTCGGTGGGGTCCAACGCCTCGTCCGCGCCCAGGTGCAGCGCGCGCTCGCGCGCCGCCGGCAGCGGGTCGAGGGCGATGATCGGCGCCGCCCCGACCATGCGTGCAATCTGCACCGCGTGCGCGCCCAGACCCCCGATCCCCCACAGCCCGACCGACTCGGCGGGACGCAGGTGGGCCCGTTCGGTCAGCCCGGCGTACGGGGTGGCGACGGCGTCGGCAAGCACGCACGCCTGCTCCAGCGGCAGCTCGTCGGGCAGCGGGGTCAGGGTGCCGCCGGGGACGACGACGTACTGCGCCCACGCGCCGTCGTAGCCGAAGCCCATGATCTGCGGCGCCTCGCACTCGGCGGCGCCTCGCGCGCAGGCCGAACACACGCCGCAGGCGCGGCCGGCGCCGAGCAGGACACGATCGCCCTGGCGCCAGCCGGAGACCTGCTCGCCCGCCCGCTCGACGATTCCCGCCGCTTCGTGGCCCGGCGTCACGACCGGCAGCGGGCCGGGCAGCTCGCCGTCGATCAGGTGCACATCCGACAGGCAAATACCGCAGGCCATGACCTTGACCAGTACCTCACCCCGCCCGGGACTCGGTACGGGTACGTCGGCGACAGCGAGGGTGCTGGTGGCGGCCTCGAAGCGGGCCGCGCGCATGGTGGCTTCCGGCATGGCTCGCGACCGTACTCGCCGGCCGGTCAGGACATCGACGAGGCGAACGGAGCCCACGCCGCGTAACCGCCGAGCAGGTCGGACACGTCGTGAAAACCTCTGGCGCGCAACAGACTCGCGGCCGCGGACGAGCGGTACCCCCCGGCGCAGTGCACGAGGACGGGGCGCTCCGGGTCGATGCGGTCCAGGGCATCCAGCAGGCGCGGCAGCGGCAGGTTGACCGCTCCGGGCAGTGCGCCGTCCGCGTGCTCGGTGGGGCTGCGGACGTCGACGACCTGGATGTCGGCGCCCCCGGCCAGCAGGTCCCGGGCCTGGCCGGCCGTGAGGCGCGACGCGACGACGGCGGCGCCGGACCGGTCGAGCAGATGCTCGGCCGGGTTGAGCACGGCGGCCACCACCTCGTCGAGGCCGACGCGCGCCAGGCGCAGCCGGGCCTCGGCGACCTCCTCGGCCGAGCCGGCGAGCACGATCTGCTGGCCGGGGACGTGGACGGCTGCGGCGAACTCGGCGAACCGCCCGGACAGCCCGACGTTGACCGAGCCGCGCAGCGCCCCGGCCGCGAAGGCCTGGTCGTCGCGGACGTCGAGCAGCAACGTGCCGCGCGCCACCCGCGCGAGCGCCTCGTCGACGTCCAGAACCGGCAGCGGGTCGGACGGCAGCACGTCGTGGCCGGAGCGGTTGAGCGCGACCTCCTGGCTGAAGTACGCGGGCGGCTCACCGAGGCCCCGGGTAACCACCCGGACGAACTCGTCGGGCTGCATCGGTGCCAGCGCGTAGTTCGAGCGGCGCTGCTCCCCCAACGTAGAGAACGTCTGCTCCGACAGGGCCTTTCCGCACGCCGAGCCGGCACCGTGCCCCGGGTAGACCAGCACCTCGTCCGGCAACGGGAGGATCCGCTGGTGCAGCGACGCATACAGCTGCCGCGCCATGTCCTCGGCGCTCCGGCCCGCCGCGCCGAGCAGGTCCGGCCGGCCCACGTCTCCGATGAACAGGGTGTCCCCGGTGAGCAGCGCAGCCGGTGCGGGGTCGGCCGCGCGCTCGTAGACGGCCAGCGTGATCGACTCGGGGGTGTGGCCCGGCGTGGCCAGCACCTCCACGGCGACACCCGTTCGCTCGTCGCCGAGGTGCAGCCACTCACGGTCCGCCAGCCGCCGGATCGGGAACTCCACGGGCGACAGCTCACCCATCGCTACCTCCCCGCCGGTCGCCGCGGCGAGCTCCGCGTACCCCGGGACGAAGTCCGCGTGCACGTGCGTGAGCACGACGAGCTCGATGCGCAACCCATGTTCGGTCGCGTACGTGAGGTAGTCGTCGATGTCCCTCCGCGGGTCGACGACGAGGGCACGCCCGCTGACCTCGTCCGCCACGAGGTACGACGCCTGCGAGAGGCAGCCGAGGTAGAACTGCTCGACGATCATGCGTCGCTCCCCCGCGCCGCTGGGGAACCGCACACGTGGGTGGTCATCGGGCCGCCGTTCCAGGCGACGGCGTCGGCGAACGCCTGCACGATGTCGAGCTCTGTTCCGGCCGCGTCGGCGTAGGCCCGGTGCAGGTTCAGCACCAGGCGCTCGGCGTCGGCCCAGCCGGCGAACCCGCCGAGGTCGGCCTCCGTTGCGGCCTCCAGCGGAGAACGCCCGTCGCGCCGGCCGGCGGCAGCGATCTCGAGCACGAGCCGGTAGTAGCGCTCGTGCTGGCCGAGGACCTCGGCCAGGCGCGCCGCCTCGACGAGAGGGCCGTGCCCGGGGACCAGCACCTCCGGCTCGTACGCGGCGAGCCAGTCGAGCGACCGGAGCGCGCCCTCCAGCGAGCCCATGAAGACCAGCGGCGTCAGCCCGTGGAACACCAGGTCACCGGCGAACAGGACGCGGGCGTCGGGCACCCAGGCAACGAGGTCGCCGGTCGTGTGCGCGGCGTACCCGGGGTGGGCCAACTCGACCGGCCGGTCCCCGGCCCACAGGGTTGCGCCGGTCGTGAGTGCGACGTCCGGGAGCCGTCTGGTGACCGGACCCCAGTCGGGTACGGGTGACCACAGCGGCGGGCAGCCGTCGATGATCACGTCCTGCGCCAGGCCCGCCCGCATCCGCTCGTGGCCGACGAGGGTGGTCTCGGCCGGCAGCAGGCTGTTGCCGTACGTGTGGTCGCCGTGCTGATGGGTGTTGACGGCAGCGCGCACGGGCTCGTCGGTCGCGACCACGAGGGCGTCGAGGAAGGCGCGCGTCCGGTCGGCCGTGGCGCAGGTGTCGACGACGACCGTGCCGCCGTCCCCCGTCACGGCGCCGGCGTTGTTGACCCACCAGGTGCCGTCGGGCTGCACCCACGCGCGCACGCCGGGAGCGACCTCGTGCAGTGCCGGTCCGTCCATTCCCGCAGTCTGTCAGCGCATCCGCGCTCAGGCGAGGCCGTGCTCGGTGAGCCAACGCGTCGCGCGCGTCGGCGAGGCCCGCGTCAGCCAGGCGTCCTGGATCACCTCGACCAGCTCCTGCCGCGAGAGCCGGCCGAGCGCACTCGCGCGTACCAGGACCGACAGGTGCCCGTCGAAGTGCGCGGTCGTGAAGAACGGGCTCCTCGCGTCCTGCACCAGTGCCTGCTTCTCGGCGTCGGAACGGACCCAGATGACGATCACGTCGTCGTACCGCTCGCCGGTGCCGGGATCGACGGCATCGGGTCGCGGCGTCCGGAAGAACACGAACGACTTGCCGCCGACCTGGTAGACGGGCAGCCCGCCGTCCTTCTGCCACACCGTGACGTGCGGCATCGCCAGGGCCACGTCGTGCACGTCGGCGACCGTGGCCGGACGGGTGTCGTCGATCACCCCCGCACCGTACGGACTGCCGGCCTGGCGGGGGAACGGCGGCGCTCAGGCCACCGCGGCGGCCGCGAACTGCGCTTGGTACAGCCGGGCGTAGGCGCCGTCCGCCCGCAGCAGCGAGCTGTGCGTGCCCTGCTCGACGATCTGGCCGTGCTCCATGACGAGGATCAGGTCGGCGTCGCGGATCGTGGAGAGCCGGTGAGCGATCACGAACGAGGTCCGGTCGGTGCGCAGGGCGCTCATCGCGTGCTGCACCAGCAGCTCTGTACGGGTGTCGACCGAGGAGGTCGCCTCGTCGAGGATCAGCAGCTCCGGGTCGGCGAGGAAGGCGCGCGCGATGGTCACCAGCTGACGCTCCCCCGACGAGAGGTTCGAGCCCTCCTCGTCGACGATCGTCGCGTACCCGTCGGGCAGCGAGTGCACGAACCGGTCGACGAATGTCGCGCGGGCAGCGGCCAGGATCTGCTGCTCGGTCGCGTCCGGGTTCCCGTACGCGATGTTGTCGCGGATCGTGCCCTCGAACAGCCAGGTGTCCTGGAGCACCATCCCGATCTGACCGCGTAGCGCCGACCGCGGCATCGACGTGATGTCCACCCCGTCGAGCGTGATGCGGCCGCTCTGGATGTCGTAGAACCGCATGATCAGGTTGACCAGGGTGGTCTTTCCCGCGCCGGTCGGGCCGACGATCGCGACGGTCTGGCCGGGCTCGGCCACCAGCGAGAGGTCCTTGATCAGTGGAATGTCCGGGGCGTACGAGAAGGACACGTGCTCGAACCGGACCTCGCCGTGTCGCTCCGTGGCCGGGTTCCCGGTGTCGTCGGCCGGTTCCTCGGGCGCGTCGAGCAGCTCGAAGACGCGCTCGGCCGAGGCGACACCCGACTGGAGCAGGTTGGCCATCGACGCGATCGAGGTGAGCGGCTGGGTGAACTGCCGCGAGTACTGGATGAAGGCCTGGATGTCGCCGAGGGACATCGACCCCTGCGCGACCCGCAGGCCACCGACGACCGCGATGATCACGTAGTTGAGGTTTCCGACGAACATCATGATGGGCCGGACCAGCCCGCTGACGAACTGCGCTCCGTACGAGGACTGGTAGAGCGCCTCGTTCTCGCGTTCGAAGACCTCCTCGGCCTCGTGCTGCTTGCCGAAGACCTTGACCAGCGCGTGCCCGGTGAACGTCTCCTCGATGTGCGAGTTGAGCCGTCCGGTCCGCCGCCATTGGTCGATGAACAACGGCTGGGATCTACGCATCACCCGATGCCCGAGGACCATCGAGATCGGCACCGAGACGAGCGCGATCACCGCGAGTAGCGGCGAGATCCACACCATGAAGCTCAGCACCGCGGCGATGGTGAGCACGCTCGACAGCAGCTGGCTCATCGTCTGTTGCAGGGTCTGGCTGATGTTGTCGATGTCGTTGGTGACGCGGCTCAGCAGCTCACCCCGAGGCTGCCGGTCGAAGTAGCTGAGCGGCAGGGCGTTGACCTTGTCCTCGACGTCCGCGCGCATCCGCTTCACGGTGTTCTGCACGACGTCGTTGAGCAGGTAGCCCTGGGCAAAGCTCAGCACCGCACCGCCGACGTAGACCACGAGCGCGAACAGAAGCGCCATCCCGACGGTGTCGAAGTTGACGCCGCGGGTCAGGTGCATCGAGGACAGCAGCTGGGCCTTGGTGTGGTTGCCGGTCGCGTTGAGCGCGTCGATCGCCTGCTGTTTCGTGCCGTGCGCGAGCACTTCCTTGCCGGTGAGCCCGCCGAAGATGAGGTCTGTCGCGTGGCCGAGGATCTTGGGCCCGAGTGCGGTGAGGATGACACTGCACACGGCGAAGCCCAGGACGGCGTACGCCTTGAGCCGGTCGGGCCGCATCTGGCCGATCAACCGCCGCGCCGAGGGGCCGAACGCGCTGGCCTTCTGGCCGACCATGCCGACGCCCCAGCGGCCACCACCCGGACCGTTCGCCTGCGCCCGTTCGGTTTCCTTCAGCTGCCCGGGGCTGCTGACGGTTGTCGACGCCATCAGGCCGCCTCGTCCGCGCTGAGCTGGGACTCGACGATCTCCTGATAGGTCGTGCAGGTCTCGAGCAGACGCTCATGGGTCCCGCGTCCGACGACCTCACCGTCCTCGAGCACGAGGATCAGGTCGGCGTCGCGGATCGTGGACACGCGGGACGCGACGATGAGGACCGTCGCGTCGCGGGTGACCGGCTTCAAGGCGGCGCGGACCCGCGCATCCGTGGCCAGGTCGAGGGCGGAGAAAGCCTCGTCGAACAGGTAGATGTGCGGACGGCGCACCACTGCGCGGGCAATGGCCAGCCGCTGGCGCTGCCCACCCGAGACGTTGGTTCCGCCCTGGGAGATCCGGGCGTCGAGTCCGCCTGACATCGCGCGCACGAAGTCGGCCGCCTGCGCGATCTCCAGGGCGGCCCACATCTCCTCCTCGCTGGCGTCCCCCTTGCCGTAGCGCAGGTTGCTCGCGACCGTGCCGCTGAACAGGAACGCCTTCTGCGGGATGACGCCGAGCGCGGACCAGAGAGCGTCGGGGTCGAGTCGCCGCACGTCCACCCCGCCCACGCTGACGGCGCCCGCCGTCACGTCGAAGAGCCGCGGGATGAGGCTGACGAGGGTCGACTTGCCGGCCCCGGTCGATCCGATGAGTGCCACCGTCTGTCCCGGCCGCGCCTCGAACGACACGTCACGGACGACCGGCACGTCGGCGCCGGGATAGGCGAACTCGACGTGGTCGAAGCGAACGGTGCCGGGGTCGGTGACCTCGTACACGGGTTCGGCCGGGGGGCGGACCGAGGTGTCGGTCTCGATCACTTCCATGATTCGCCCGGCGCTCACGGCGGCTCGGGGAATCATCATGAACATGAAGGTGCCCATCATCACCGACATGAGGATCTGCATGAGGTAGGACAGGTAGGCGGTGAGCGCGCCGATCTGCATGTGGCCCTCGTCGATGCGGTGCCCACCGAACCAGAGCACGGCCACCCCGCCGATGTTCGCCACCACCATGACGGTCGGGAACATCGCGGCCATCCACCGGCCGGCCCGGACCGAGACGTCGGTCAGGTCGGTGTTGGCGACGTGGAAGCGTTGGGTCTCCTGACGCTCCCGGACGAAGGCGCGGACCACGCGTACCCCGGTGATCTGCTCGCGCAGCAGCCGGTTCACCTCGTCGATGCGCTCCTGCATGAGCTGGAAGCTCGGCACCATCCGCGTGACGATCACGCCGATTGCCGCCACCAGGATCGGCACCGACACACCGATCAGCCACGACAACCCGAGGTTGACGTGCATCGCCAGGATGATTCCGCCGACCATCATGATCGGGGCCATCACCATGAGAGTGCCTGACATCAGCACCAGCATCTGGACCTGCTGGACGTCGTTGGTCTCGCGAGTGATCAGGGACGGGGCGCCGAAGTGCTGGATCTCGCGGGCCGAGAACGACCCCACCTGGTGGAAGATCCCCGCGCGGGCGTCGCGGCCGAGGGCCATCGCCGCCCGGGATGCGTAGAAAACCGCGGCGATCGAGCACACGATCTGCACGCACGCGACGGCGAGCATGAGGCCGCCGTATCGGACGATGTATCCGGTATCTCCGGTGATCACCCCGTTGTCGATGATGTCGGCGTTGAGGCTCGGGAGGTACAGAGCCGCGACCGTCCCGACGAACTGGAGTCCGAGGATCGCGAGCACCCAGGTGCGATAGGGCGCCAGGTAACGGCGCACCAACGTCAGCAGCACCTCACTCCCCCTTCCCCCGTACGCCGTCGAGCACCAGGTCCGCGATCTGCTCGGACGTGAGCGCGGCACCCGTTCGCAGCTCGGGCCGAGCGGATCCGACGATCAGGCTGCGCAAGGCGACCGCGGCGACTTTGGGACTCACCCGCAGCTCGTCGCGGTACGGCTCGAACAGGGCAGTCAGCCCACGCTGCAGGCGCTCTTCGGCCTGGCGGAAGAAGTCCGGCGGCCCGGCGTGCCGGGCTGCCTCGTCCGCGCCGGCGGGAGGGGGCAGAGCGCCGAGCTCGGAGCGAATGGTCGCGAGAACGGACATCGTGAGCCGCATCCGTTCCTGCACGTGCCGGGTGATCAGGACGATCCGGTCGCGCAACGTCGCGCCCGCGGCGAGGACGTCCTCGATCGCCGGACCGCCGTCGACGGGGTTGACCGCCTCCCGGGCGGCGGCGAGCAGCAGCGTCCGCTTGTCCTCGAACACCCGGAAGATCGTGCCTTCGGCAACCCCCGCCGCCTCCGCGATCTCGCGGGTGCTCACGCCGCCCTCGCGCTCGACGAGCAGCGGCACGAGCGCAGTGAGGATGGCGCGCCGTCGGTCGTCGGCCGACATGGCCGTGGCACGTGCCCGCCTCGGCTCTCGCGTCTCGGCACGCGGGACGCTGGTGGGCGAGGGCACCCGGACAGCGTACCTGAGTGCGTACTCACTCAGTGCGAGGCCGCCGGCGGGTTTCGCGGCCACGGGGGCTGCGAGCGGCCGGTGGGTACCGTGACCGAACGCCCGGTCGCCGCCGCCCGGAGCGTGCACGAGGTGCCTGCCGCGGCGCCGGGAGGGTGCGAGCGGATTGCGCATGCCGGATCGTGCCGACGCCCTTCGCTGGGGGGTGCTGCTGCCAACCCTGGATCCGTACCGCACCGCCCGGTTCCCCGTCCTGTCCGCCGCCCGGCGAGCCGAGGACCTGGACTTCGACTCCGCCTGGGCCGGAGACCATCTGGTCTTCTACCCGCCCGTCCTCGAAGCCATCGGGGTGCTGTGTGCGGCTGCCGCCGTCACCGAGCGGATCACCCTGGGCACCAGCGTCGTGCAGGTCCCCCTGCGACGGCCGGTGGTGCTGGCGAAGCAGATCGCCACCCTCGCGACGCTGGCCCCGGGCCGGGTGTGCCTCGGCGTGGGGATCGGCGGTGAGAACCCCGAGGAGTACGCGGCCGCCGGCGTCGACCGTTCCCGCCGTGGCCGGCTGCTCGACGACGCCCTGGCCGTCCTGCCGGGACTGCTCGGTGGTCAGGCCGTCGACCACCGCGGTGCTGCCCTGGACGTGACGTCGCCCGCGTTGGAACCCGCGTGCCCGACGCCCGTCCCGATCCTCGTCGGGGGCCGCAGCGAGGCGGCGACGGCCCGCGCGGCCCGGTTCGGGACGGGCTGGATGCCCATGTGGCTGTCGGCCGATCAGGTCGGCGAGCGGCGCGCCGCCCTGATCCGCAGCGTCGGCGAGGCTCGCCCGTCGCCACCCGTGGTGATGCTGCTGCTGTGCAGCGTGGACCCGGACGCGGCCCGGGCAGCGGAGCGGGCGGCGGCCCTCCTCCAGCAGCAGTACCGCCTACCGTGGCACGTCGTGGAGCGCTGGACCGCGTACGGCCCCCCAGAACGGGTCGCCGAGTTCCTGCTGCCGTACGTCGACGCCGGCGTGGACGAGTTCGTGCTGATGCCCGCAGGCGACGACCCGGTGGCCGAGTACGACGGCTTCGCGGCCGTGCGGTCGCTCGTCGCGGCGGCGCGCCCGCAGCCCAGCCGGGTCGGACGGGAGGCGCCGTGAACGGGGACGGTACGGCGGTGGTCATCACCGGCATCGGCGCCGTCACGCCGGTGGGCAACGACCGTGAGTCGACGTGGTCGGCGCTGTGCGCCGGGCAGTCCGGCATCGGGCCGATCACCTCGTTCGACGCGTCGGGACTGCCGGTACGGATCGCCGCAGAGGTCAAGGGCTTCGACCCCACCGGGCTCCTCGACCTGCGCCGGTTGCGACGGTCGACGAGGATGACCCACCTGGGGGTGGCGGCCGCGCGGGAGGCCGCCCTGGACGCGGGGCTCGTCATCGGTGCGGACGGGGTGGACGCGGCCCGCGTCGGTGCGGTGATCAACACTGCGGTGGCCGGCATGAGCACGATCGAGGACACCGTCCAGCAGATCGAGACCCGCGGTCCCGAGCGGGTGAGCCCGTACTTCGTGCCGTCGGTGATCCCGAACATGCCCGCGTGCGAGGTGGCGATCGACCTCGGCGTCCACGGCCCCGTCGTCGCCGCCTCGCTGGCGTGCGCCAGCGGGCTGCACGCCGTGCTGGCGGCCGGAAACATGATCCGGATGGGCGACGCGGACGTCGTCCTGGCCGGAGGCACCGACGCCGCCATCGGGCACGCGATGTTCAGCGGCCTCGCCAGGATGGGGGCACTGTCCCGGCGCAACGACGACCCGACCGCCGCCTCGCGCCCGTTCGACGCCGACCGTGACGGCTTCGTCTTCGGCGAGGGCGCGGTGGTGCTGGTGCTCGAGTCGGCCGAGCACGCGGCCGCGCGCGGCGCCACGGCGTACGCGGAGGTGCTCGGCGGTGCGCTCACCTCGGACGCCTTCCACGTCAGTGCGCCCGCGCCGGACGGGGAGTACGCCACCGCCGCCGTCCGCCAGGCGGTGGCCAGATCCGGCCGCGGCCCGGCGGACCTGGACTACGTGTGCGCGCACGGCACCTCGACGCGGATCAACGACCGGGTCGAGACCCACGTGCTGCACGAGGCGCTCGGCAAGGCCGCGCTGGACGTGGCCGTGAGCTCACCCAAGTCGATGGTGGGTCACCTGATCGGCGCGGCCGGTGCCCTGTCGGCGATGACCTGCGTGATGGCCATGCGCGACAGCGTGATCCCCCCGACGATCAACCTCGCGACGCCGGACCCGGACTGCGACCTCGACTACGTCCCCGGTACGGCGCGGAAAGCCGAGGTCGGGACCGCGATGGCCAACGCCTTCGGCTTCGGGGGCCAGAACTGCGTAGTCCTGTTCGGACGGAGCCCGCTATGACGTACGACCCTGCTGCTCTGCGCGAGGTGTTCGAGCGCAGCACGACCTACTGGGCGGGCTTCCGGCGCAACGTGCACCGATTCGCTGCGGCGCAAGCGATCTACTGCCCCGAGCGGCAGCGCGGCTGGACGTACGCCGAACTGGGTGCGGACGTCGACGCGCTCGCGGCAGGACTGGTCTCGGCCGGGGTGCGGCCCGGCGAGGTCGTGGTCTACCAGCTGTTCAACGGCGTGGAGTTCGCGCTGCTCTACCTCGCGACGCAGCAGTGCGGAGCGGTCGGCGCGCCGATCAACTTCCGTCTCTCGGCCGGTGAGACGGCGTACGTGCTCGACGCCGCCCGGCCGGTGGCGTACCTCTACGACGCCGACCTTTCCGGCACCGCCACCGAGGCGCTGCGGCTCGCGTCCCACGCGCCGGCGACCGTGCTGCGCGTCGGGGGCGCCGGGGACGGGCGCGCGTTCGACGATCTGCTGGACGCGGGCAGGTCGGCGCTGGCGGCCGGCGCGGCGACCCCCAGCCCGCCCGGCGACGTGACCGTCTACTCGGAGACGACCCGCCTGTTCACGTCCGGGACCACGGGGATGCCCAAGGGCGTGCCGCTGCCGAACCTCGTCGAGGTGTTCTCGGCGCACGACGTGATCATGCATTTTCCGCTGTCCCCGTACGACCGGACGCTCAACATGACGCCGTGGTTCCACCGCGGTGGTCTCTACTCCGGTGGCCCCAACCCGGTGTTCTACGTCGGAGCCGCGTGCGTCCCGATGCGGACGTTCGAGCCCGCGCGATGCCTGGACTTCGTCGCGGACCTCGGCCTCACGTTCCTCATCGGCGCGCCGACGAACCTCGCGCTGCTGGCGACCGAGCAGGAGGCCCGGCCGCGGGATCTGTCCACCCTCCGCGGCATCGTGACCATGGGCTCCCCGCTGGACCGGGCTGCCTGCCTGCGTTACCAGAAGGTACTGACCCCGCGGATCTTCAACGGGTACGGCACGACCGAGTCGTTCTGGAACACGTTCCTGCGCCCGGAGGACCTGCCCGAACACGCCGGGACGGCCGGGCGTGCCTGTACGGACGACGACGTCGCGGTGGTCGTGCCCGGCGGCGCGCCCACCGACGACGTCCCGCGCGACGGCGAGACCGTCGGCGAGGTTCTCGTCCGCTCGGTCAAGGCGGGGTACGCGTACGACGACGCGGCCACGACGGCGCAGAAGTTCGCCGGCGGGTGGTTCGCCACCGGCGACCTGGCCACCTGGGACGAGGGCGAGTTCGTCACGATCGTGGGCCGGCGCGACGACATGATCATCTCTGGTGGCGAGAACGTCCATCCGGTCCAGGTCGAGGCGGTGCTGGCCGAACATCCGGCGGTCGCCGACGCGGCCGTCGTCGGCGTCCCGGATCCCACGTGGGGCCGGCTGCTGGTGGCGTACGTCGTCACGGCCGAGCCGGTCAGCGCCGCCGAGCTGGACCGGCACTGCCGCGAGCACCCGATGCTGGCGGACTTCAAGCGTCCCAGGCGCTACCGGTTCGTCAGCGAGCTGCCGATGACGGCGACCGGCAAGAAGGTGCACTACCGCATCACCGAGATCGCGACCGCGGATGCGGAGGCAGGCCTGCTGGAGTCGCCGACGTAGCCGCCGTGGGCGGGGGCCCAGCGGGGTCCC
>DASVGV010000153.1:0-11432 GCA_036379355.1 Mycobacteriales bacterium
GATCTGGGTCGCTCGATGTCACCGGCGGCTCTGTACGAGCGGTGGCAGGAGGGGCGCCGAAGGCTCGACGCCGCGCTGCGCGCCGCCGATCCGGCTACGCGGGTGCCCTGGTACGGGCCGGCGATGAGCCTGGCGAGCTTCGTGACCGCCCGCCTGATGGAGACCTGGGCGCACGGCCAGGACGTGATCGATGCGGTCGACGGCGAGCCGGTGGTGAGCGAGCGGCTGCGGCACGTCTGTCACATCGGGGTGGGCGCGCGGCCGTACGCATTCCGCGTACACGGCCAGGAGGACCCGGGCACCCCGGTCCGCGTCGAGGCGCGGGCGCCGAGCGGGGAGACGTGGTCGTGGGGGCCCGAGGACGCTGCCGACCGGGTCACCGGGACGGCGCTGGACCTGGCGCTGGTGCTGACGCAGCGGCGGCACCGTGACGACACGGGCCTGGTCGTGGACGGCCCGGTCGCCGAGCAGTGGATCTCGATCGCCCAGTCGTTCGCCGGTCCCGCCGGGACCGGCCGGGCACCCGGCCTGCGCCGGATGACGCAGTAGGCCGCGGAAGACGTCCATGCCGGTCCTGCCGAGCCTCATCGACCCCGCGTCGGATGCGTTTGCCGCGAACGCCGGCGACATGCGGGCGCTGCTCACCGACATCGACGGCCTGCTGGCTCAGGCGGCCGCCGGGGGCGGTGAGGCGGCAACAGAACGGCTGCGGTCACGGGGAAAGCTGCCGGTCCGCGAGCGGGTCGCGCTGCTGCTCGACCGGGACAGCCCCTTCCTCGAGCTCGCGCCGCTCGCGGGTTACCAGACCGAGTTCGCGGTCGGCGGCGGCGCGGTGCTGGGGATCGGGGTGGTGTCCGGAGTCGAGTGCGTGATCTTCGCGAACGACCCGACGGTGATGGGCGGCGCGATGACCGCGATCAGCATCCGGAAGCTGCTGCGCGCCTTGGAGATCGCGCGGCAGAACCGGTTGCCGTACGTGCAGTTCGTCGAGTCCGCGGGTGGTGACCTGCGCGGCCTCACCGGCAAGGACGCGGACGAGGCGCTGCGGGAGAACCTGACGCACTTCGCCGACAGCGGCCGGATGTTCCACGACATCACCGAGCTGTCGGCGATGGGGATCCCGACCGTGTCGGTGGTCTTCGGCAGCTCCACCGCAGGAGGTGCGTACCAGCCGGGCCTGTCGGACTACACGATCCTGGTGCGGGAGCAGGCGAAGGTCTTCCTCGGCGGCCCGCCGCTGGTGAAGGCGGCCACCGGTGAGGACGCCGGTGACGAGGAGCTCGGCGGCGCCGAGATGCACGCCACCGTGAGCGGCCTCGCCGACTACCTCGCCGAGGACGAGCTGGATGCGCTGCGCATGTGCCGCGACGTGGTGGCGCACCTGAACTGGCGCAAGCTCGGCCCGGGCCCGAGCCTGCCGGCCGATCCGCCGGTCCACGACCCGGAGGAGCTGCTCGGGCTGCTGCCTGCGGACCTGCGGACACCGGTCGACGTCCGGGAGGTCATCGGCAGGGTCGTGGACGGCAGCCGGTTCGAGGAGTTCAAGCCGCGGTACGGGCCGACGCTGGTGTGCGGATGGGCGTCGGTGCACGGGTTCCCGGTCGGTGTGCTGGGCAACAACGGCATCCTGTTCAACGACTCGGCGCAGAAGGCAGCGCAGTTCATCCAGCTGTGCAACCAGGTGGACACGCCGCTGCTGTTCCTCCAAAACATCACCGGCTACATGGTCGGCCGCGACTACGAGCGGGCCGGGATGGTCAAGCACGGCAGTCAGATGATCAATGCGCTCTCGAACAGCACGGTGCCGCACGTGACGGTGATCCTCGGCGCCAGCTACGGGGCGGGCAACTACGGCATGGGTGGGCGGGCGTTCGACACCCGGTTCGTGTTCCTGTGGCCCACGGCGAAGATCGCGATCATGGGTCCGAAGCAGATGGCCGGAGTCATGTCGATCGTGCGCCGCGGCCAGGCGGCGCGCCGTGGCCAGGCGCTCGACGAGGCCGCGGAGGCAGCGATCACCGCGGCGGTGGAGGACTTCGCCGAACGCCAGTCGCTCGGCCTGTACGCGACCGGCCGCGTCGCGGACGACGGCGTCATCGACCCGCGCGACACCCGTACGGTCGTGGCCATGGCGTTGTCGGCGTGCCACTCGGGCGAGGTGCGCGGCGCCCGCGGCTTCGGCGTGTTCCGGCTGTAGAGGGCGACGACGGTGCGCAGAGTGCTGGTGGCCAACCGCGGCGAGATTGCCCGGCGGGTGATGCGCACGTGCGCCGCCCTGGGCATCGAGTCGGTCGCCGTCTACGCCGAGGGCGACAGCGACGCGCCGTTCGTCGCGGACGCGGACCGCGCGGTCGCGCTCGGCGGCCGGACAGCCGCCGAGACGTACCTCGACATCGGCAAGATCCTTGATGCTGCAGCGGTCTCCGGGGCGGACGCTGTCCACCCCGGCTACGGGTTCCTGTCGGAGAACGCCGGCTTCGCCCGGGCCGTCCAGGACGCGGGCCTGGTGTGGGTGGGCCCGCCGGCCGACGCGATCGCGGCGATGGGCGACAAGCTGGCGGCGAAGGATCTGATGGCGAAGGCGGGCGTGCCGACACTGCCGTCCGCCCGGATCGGCGCCGGCGACGAACCCGACGCGGACGTCGGCTTTCCCGTGCTGGTCAAGGCTTCTGCCGGGGGCGGTGGCAAGGGCATGCGGGTCGTGCATCGGCCCGCCGACCTGGCCGAAGCCGTCGCGGCCGCTCGGCGGGAGGCCGTGGCGGCGTTCGGCGACGGGACCGTGTTCCTCGAGCGCTACGTCACCGGCTCACGCCATGTGGAGATCCAGATCCTCGGCGACACCCACGGCAACGTCGTGCACTGCTTCGAACGCGAGTGCTCGATCCAGCGCCGCCACCAGAAGATCATCGAGGAGGCGCCGTCGCCGGCGGTCGACGATGACCTGCGGGCCCGGATGGGGGCCGACGCGGTGTCCGCGGCGCGGGCGATCGGCTACTGCAACGCCGGGACCGTCGAGTTCCTGCTCGATGCGGACGGGTCCTACTACTTCCTCGAGGTCAACACCCGGCTCCAGGTCGAGCACCCCGTCACCGAGGCGATCACCGGCCTGGACCTGGTCCGGGAGCAGTTGCGGATAGCTGACGGCGAGCGCCTGTCGTTCGGTCAGGACGACCTGGCCATCGACGGTCACGCCATCGAGGTACGCGTCTATGCCGAGGACCCCGCGGCCGGGTTCCTGCCGGCGACCGGGCGGCTCGTGGCGTGGGCGCCGCCCGTCGAGCCGGCCGTCCGGGTCGAGTCCGGCGTCGCCCCCGGCAGCGTGATCGGAGTCCAGTTCGACCCGCTGCTGGCGAAGGTGATCGCGCACGCGCCGACGCGGGCCGAGGCGGCCGGGCGGCTGGCACTCGCGCTCGAACGGACCCGGATCGCCGGCGTGACCACCAACCGGGACTACCTGGCCGGAGTGCTCCGGCACCCGGACTTCCTGTCCGGCGCGGCGACCACCGCCTTCGTCGAGCAGGCGGACGTGCCCGGCCAGCGACGCCCGACCCCCGACGAGTTGGGAGACGCGGCGGTCGCCGCCGCGCTCGCCGGCCAGCAGGCCCGGCGAGCGGCCGCGCGGACGCTCGCGACGCTGCCGAGTGGCTGGCGCGGCACGGTGATGCCGCCCGAGCACGCGGTGTTCGTGTCCGGCGATGAGGAGATCACCGTGGCGTACCGCACGACGCGGGACGGCACGTTCGACGTCGCGGTGGCGGCGGACCGCCTGCGCGCAAAGGTGATCCGCTGCGAGGCCGGATCGATCGACCTGGAGATCGGTTCGCGGCGACTCTCGTACGGCGTCGACACCGACGGCCGCACCTGGTGGCTGCACGGCCCCGGCGGCACGATCCGGCTGGACGAGCAGGAGCGGTTCCCCGAGACCCGTACCGAAGCCGTCACCGGGGGCCTGGTCGCCCCGATGCCCGGCAGCGTCGTCAGCGTCCACGTCGCCCCGGGGGACGCCGTGGAGGACGGCGCGCTGCTGGTCGTCCTGGAGGCGATGAAGATGGAACATCGCGTCACCGCGCCCCATGCGGGCGTCGTCGGTGACGTCCATGTGTCGGTCGGCAGCCAGGTCGCCGGTGGTGACCTGCTGGTCGTGCTCGGAGAGCCGTCGTGACGGCCTCCGCACGCGAGCCGGTGCGGATCGCCAACTGCTCCGGCTTCTACGGCGACCGGCTGGCGGCGGCCGCCGAGATGGTCGACGGCGGTCCGATCGACGTACTGACCGGGGACTGGCTCGCCGAGCTGACCATGCTGATCCTCGCCAAGACCCAGGCGCGGCATGCCTCGGCCGGGTACGCCCGCACGTTCGTCACCCAGATGGAACAGGTCATGGGCACCTGCCTCGACCGCGGCATCCGGGTCGTGTCGAACGCCGGCGGCCTGAACCCCCGCGGGTGCGCCGACGCCGTCGCTGCGGTCGCGGACAAGCTGGGCCTGTCGCCGACCATCGCGTACGTCGAGGGTGACGACCTGTTGCCGCGGCTGGACGAGCTGCGCGCCGAGGGCGTCACCTTCGACAACCTGGACACCGGCGAGCGGCTGGGTGACCGTGAGGTGCTCACGGCGAACGCCTATGTCGGCGGCTGGGGCATCGCGGACGCACTCGCCCGCGGCGCCGACATCGTCGTCACCGGCCGCTGCACCGACGCCGCGCTCACCGTCGGCCCGGCGGCGTGGTGGCACGGATGGGTAACCGGCGATCTGGACCGCCTCGCCGGGGCGGTCGTGGCGGGTCACGTGATCGAATGCGGGGCGCAGGCCACCGGCGGCAACTACGCGTTCTTCGACGAGGTGCCGGGCCTCGAGCACCCGGGCTTCCCGATCGCCGAGGTCGCCGCCGACGGCAGCGCGGTGATCACCAAGCACGCCGGGCACGGCGGCTTGGTGTCGGTGGAGACCGTGACCGCCCAGCTGCTGTACGAGATCGGCGGTCCCCGGTACGCGAACCCCGACGTCACCGCACGGTTCGACACGATCCGGCTCTCGGCCGACGGTCCCGACCGGGTCCGTATCCATGGCGTGCGCGGCGAGCCGCCGCCGGAGACCCTCAAGGTCTCGATGAACTTCCAGGGCGGCTTCCGCACGACGACGACGCTGATGCTCACCGGCCTGGACATCGAGAAGAAGGCGGCTCTGGCCGAGCGCTCGCTGTGGGCGTCGATCCCGGGCGGCCGGGATGCGTTCGCCGAGACGTCCGTCGAGCTGATCCGCAGCGACCATCCGGACCCGGCGACCAACGAACAGGCGGTGGCCCAGCTGCGGATCACCGTCAAGGACCCCGACGAGAACAAGGTCGGCCGGGCGATCAGCGCCAAGGTCACCGAGCTCGCGCTGGCGAGCTATCCCGGGCTGTTCGGGGCCGGCCCCGCGGGCGTGCAGGCGTACGGCGTCTACTGGCCCGCTGTCGTCCCCGCGCGGTTCGTCCGCCAGGAGGTCGTCGTCGGCGGTGAGCGCACGGTCGTCGAGTCGGCGGCCGTTTCGGGGGAGCCTCTTCCCTTGCCCGACAGCACATCCCCGCTGCTGGCCGAGGCGCCGACGCGCCGTGTCCCGCTCGGCCTGGTCGCCGGCGCCCGCTCCGGCGACAAGGGCGGCAACGCCAACCTCGGCGTGTGGGCCCGCACCGACGCCGGCTACGCCTGGCTGGCGGCGTACCTGACCACGGACCGGCTGCGCGCGCTGATGCCCGAGGCGCGCGACCTGGCCGTCGAGCGGTACGCGCTGCCCGGCATCCGCGCGCTGAACTTCGTGCTGATCGGCCTGCTGGGCGAGGGCGTCGCGTCCTCGACCCGCCTGGACGCCCAGGCCAAGGGGCTCGGGGAGTATCTGCGGGCCAAGGTCGTCGACGTCCCCGTCTCGCTGCTGGAGAGCTCATGACCGCCACGCGCTACGAGGCCGCCGCCGGCATCGCGACGATCACCCTGGACCAGCCCGAGCGGCGCAACGCGCTCGGCACCGAGCTGCTCGACTCCCTCGGCGACCACCTGGGGCAGGCGCTGGCGGACGCGGACGTCCGGGTCGTCGTGCTGACCAACACCGGGCCCGCGTTCTGCGCCGGTGCCGACCTGAAGCGCGGCGCCGGCGACCCGGCCCCGCGCTACGGCCTGGTCGAGATCCTCGAGACCATCCTCGACTCGCCCAAGCCGGTCGTCGGGCGGATCGCCGGTGACTGCCTCGGCGGCGGCGTGGGCCTGGCCGCCGCCTGCGACCTGTCGGTCGCCGCGGACACGGTCCGGTTCGGGTTCACCGAGGTACGGCTCGGCGTCGCGCCCGCGATCATCTCCGTCGTCTGCCTGCCCAAGATGCGCCGGGGCGACGCCCTCGAGCTGTTCCTGTCCGGCGAGCGCATCCCGGCTGCCCGCGCCGCCGAGGTCGGGTTGATCTCCCGCTCCGTGGCGGCCACCGACCTCGACGCCACCGTCGCGGACCTGACCGGCAAGATCACCGCCGGCGGTCCGAACGCCCTTGCCGCATGCAAGCGGCTGATCGCCGAGGTGCCCGGACTGGACCGGCACTCGGCGTTCGCGATGACCGACGCCCTGTCGCGGGAGCTGTTCGCGAGCGACGAGGCCGCGGCCGGCATCGCCGCGTTTCGAGGGAAGACCGCGGCGCCCTGGGTGCCCGGCCGATGACCGCTGTACTACGTTCCCGCGAGTCCTGAGCGCACCACCCGAGAGGAACTCCATGTCGATGAACCTCGCCTCCGTCTGGGAGACCGTGGCCGACACCGTCCCCGACGCCGAGGCCGTGGTCGGCGGCGGCCGGCGGCTGACCTACCGCGAGCTCGACGACCAGGCGGCCCGGTTCGCGGCCGCGCTGACCGCCGCCGGCGTGCAGCCGGACGGCAAGGTCGCGCTGTACCTCTACAACGGCCCCGAGTACCTCGTCGCGCAGTTCGGTGCGTACAAGGTGCGGGCCGCGGCGGTGAACGTGAACTACCGCTATCTCGACGAGGAGCTGCGCTACCTGCTGGACGACAGCGACAGCGAGGTGATCGTCTTCCACGCGAGCCTCGGCGATCGGGTTGCGCGGGTCCGTGACCAGCTGCCGAAACTGCGGCTGCTGATCGAGGTCGACGACGGCCCCGGGCACGTCGACGGCGCCGAGCGGTGGGAGGACCTGCTCGCGGCGCACGAGCCCGAGCCGCGCCGCGAGCGGTCGGACGACGACCCGTACATGCTCTACAGCGGCGGCACGACCGGGATGCCCAAGGGCGTGCTGTATCGCCAGGGCGAGTTCGCCCGCAACCTGTACGGGAACTTCGCCCTGCTCGGGCTGCCCGTCGAGACGCCCACGGAGATCGGCCAGATCCCGCCGTTCGTCCAGGCGATGGCGGGAGAACAGCGCATCACGGCGGTCCCGTGCTGCCCGCTCATGCACGGCACCGGCATGTGGGTGGCCGCGATGCCGGCGCTGTGCTCCGGCGGCACCGTCGTGCTCCTGTCGGGCCGGTCGTTCGACCCCCGCGAGCTGCTGCGCACGGTCGAGGCGGAGCGGGTGACGCGCATCGTCATCGTCGGCGACGCGTTCGCCCGCCCGATCCTGCGCGAGATCGAGGAGGCCGAGGCTGCCGGGCACCCGTACGACCTGTCGAGCGT
This sequence comes from Mycobacteriales bacterium, assembly GCA_036379355.1. Lineage (GTDB taxonomy): Bacteria > Actinomycetota > Actinomycetes > Mycobacteriales > CAJCIY01 > CAJCIY01. The sequence goes on from DASVGV010000153.1 coordinate 7,644, forward strand.
CACCGGCATCGTGTCCTCCGGTGCCATGTGGAGCCAGGAGGTCAAGGACGGCCTGACCGCCCGGATGGACGCGATCATGATGGACGCGCTCGGGTCGAGCGAGGGCGGCGGCTACGGCGTGAATGCGGCGGCCAAGGGGCAGAGCGCGCCCACGGCCAAGTTCGACCTCGTACCCGGCACGAAGGTGCTGGCCGAGGACGGCCACGAGGTCGCTCCCGGCTCCGACGAGCAGGGCCTGCTCGCGACCCCCACGGCGGCGTACGGCTACTACAAGGACCCGGAGAAGACCGCCCGGACGTTCCGGCAGGTGGACGGCGTCGGCTACGTCCTCACCGGGGACTGGGCGACCGTCGCGAGCGACGGGAGCATCACGCTGCTCGGCCGCGGGTCGAACTGCATCAACACCGGTGGCGAGAAGGTGTTTCCCGAGGAGGTCGAGGAGGCGCTCAAGCGCCACCCGGCTGTCGCGGACTGCCTGGTCGTCGGGCAGCCGGACGAGCGGCTCGGGCAGCAGATCGTGGCGGTCGTCGGCCTCGAGCCCGATGCCGAGGGACCGGCGCCGACGAGCGACGAGCTGCGCACCTGGCTGCGCGGTGCCCTGTCCGGCTACAAGATCCCCCGCTCGGTGACGGTGCTGGACGCGGTGCGACGCGCACCCAACGGCAAGGCCGACTACGACTGGGCCCGTACGGTCACGCGCTCCGCCGCGTCGTGACCCCGTTGTCGAGGTTGCGGCCACGCACCCGCACCGCAACTGCGCAGAACCTCGACATCGCGGCAGTTAGCCTGCGCGGGTGGCACTGACGTCGTCCCGCAGCGCGCCGCGGGACGATCCGGCCGCCGCGCCCCCGCGGCGACGGGGCACGGCCGGGTTCGTCCAGGGGTTCGACGGGTTGCGGGCCATCGCCGCGCTCATGGTCATCGTCGTGCACACCGGTATCGCCTCGGGGTTCACCTTCCGACACCACGGCGTCGGGCCGTACTTCGCCCGCGGCGAGATCGGTGTCTCGGTCTTCTTCCTGATCTCCGGCTTCCTGCTCTACCGCCCGTTCGTGGCGGCCGCGTTCGAGGGACGGCCGGGACCGCGGACGGGCAGCTATCTGAAGCGGCGTGCGCTGCGGATCTTCCCGCTCTACTGGGCCGCGCTCGCGGCCACGTATGCCTGCGCGGGCTGGGCGACCGTGCACGGCATCAGCGGGCTGCTGGAGAACGCCTTCTTCCTGCAGGTCTACTCCAAGAAGTGGATCCTGCACGGCGTCACCCAGGCCTGGACCCTCTGCATCGAGGTGACGTTCTACCTGGCCCTGCCGCTCTGGGCGGCCGGGATGCGCCTGGTACGAAGGCGCCTCGCTGCCCCGGCGAGCCCCGCGGCGATCCTGCGCCGAGAGCTCGCAGGGCTCGCCGCCCTCTACGCCTTCGGGCTGCTGTTCCGCTGGTGGGTCGTCGCCGAGCCGACCGGGCCGACACAGACCGCCCGCGAGTGGATCTTCGCCTGGACCGACCATTTCGCACTCGGCATGGGGCTGGCGGTGGTCAGCGTCTACGTCGCCACCGTCGGCGCGTTGCCCAGGATGCTGCGCTGGATGTCGGTCATCGGGGCGGACCTGCTCTGCTGGGTGGCTGCGGCCGGCGTCTACTGGGTCGTGTCCCTGCACGACGGCCTGAGCGAAAACCCGATCGCGACGGAGGCGCTCAAGAGCGACATGCTGCGTCAGCTGCTCTACGGGCTGTTCGCCTTCCTGCTCCTCATGCCGGCGGTGTTCGGGCCACCCGGCCGCGGCCTGGTGCGCCGGCTTCTCGCCAGCCGGCTGCTGTCGCTCGTCGGGCTCATCTCGTACGGCATCTACCTGTGGCACCAGCTGGTGATCGCCGAGCTGCAGAAGTACGTGCACGGCTGGCGGGTCCTGGACTCCCCGTACCCGCAGTTCGCCGGCTCCGTCCTCGGCATCGCGGTCGCGGTGTCGATCGTCAGCTACCTGCTGATCGAGCGGCCGGGCATCGCCCTGGGCCATCGCCGGCTGCTGCGCCAGCGGGAGCGAGCCGCGGTGCGCTAGCCGGAAGGCGGCAGCGTCCAGACGCGCGCTCCGTCCTCGATCCGCGGCTGCTGCCCGAGCAGGGTCGTGAACCAGCGGGTCGCGTACGACGGGTCGGCGCCGCGGTGTGTGCCGGCATCCGTGACGACGACGGTGGTCACGTCCCACCGGGCCAGGGCGGCACGGACGGTGGCCATGTCTCGAGCATCCCCGAGTGCGGGCCGGGGTCCCACCAGCGGCGAGGTAAGCCGCCCCAGGATGTTCGCGGCGGAGCCGGCGGCCTCCCCGTGGTCGACCTTGCCGTCCGGCCCGGGTACGAGACAGCAGCCGCCGGCGATCGCGAAGCGCATGCCGTCCACCGACTGCCAGACCATCGCCTCGCTCTCGCCCGGCGGGCCGACGAACGGGTACGCGAGCACGACCGAGCCCGCGGGGAGCCGCTGCGCTTCGTGGTCGAACCAGGCCGGCACGCCGGTCGGCGCCACGGCGAGTGGCAGCGCCCACGCGGTGACGAGTGGCACCACGACGGCCGCGCCGACCGCCGCCGCCGCGCCGACTCCCAGCCCGCGCAGCACGCCGTGGCCGGCGTGCCACAGGCGGTCGACCAGCAGGCCCACCAGTGCGCCGACCGACAGCACCGTGATCACGGCGAAGTTCTGGGCGAGGACGCCTCCGACGACGGGCAGATGGTGGAACGCCGACCACGGGAGGAACGGAACCCACCAGGGGCGGGGACTACCCAGCGGATGCCAGGTCTGCCCCAGCGCGAACCACGCCGAGCCGACCGCGAGCGCGGCGAGCACCCACGCGGCCGGCCTCCGCCACAGCAGCACCACGGCGACGAGCGACGCGATCACGCCTGCGGCGCCGACGTAGTTCGGCGGGGCTCCTGGGTGACCGGCGTACCCGGCGAGGTGGATCAGCGGGTCCAGGTTGTGCGCGACGTGCACGGACACGGTGCCCCTCAGGGTGGTCCCCGCGTCCCGGTCCGGCCAGGGGGGGCCGGAGTAGCTCCGCGGTCCGGCCAGGGCGAACCAGGCCGGACCGGCGAGGAGCAGGACGGCCCCGACGCCGGCCACCGCCAGTCCGCGCAGAGCGAACCGGCCCCGCGCGGCCGCCGTCGGGGAGCGCCGGACAGCGGCGACCAGCAGGTGTCCGGCCCAGGCCGCGACGACCGCCGCCGCTGCCACGGCCACGATCACCAGCAGCTCCGTACCGGCGAAGAACTGGCCGACGGCCGCGGCGGCGAGGAGCGCGCCCCAGAGCCGGGCGGAGCCCTGCTGCCGCACGAGCAGCTCGTGCAGGCAGACGGCGATCACGGGGACGAACGCCAGCATGTTGATCTGCAGGTGGGAGACCGAGGCGCTTCCGACGACCGCGGGCGACAGCTCGACGACCAGGCCCGCGATGAAAGCACCGAACCGGCCGGTGCGCAGGACGCGACGGACGGCCCAGTACGTCGCCAGCGCGGAGACCGCCGGCGCGAGCGTGTTGGCCACGTTCAGGCTCGCGACCGGACCGAACAGCCAGGTCACCGGGGCGAGGACGAACCCCTCGAGCGGTGCGGTGGCATTGGCCAGCAGGTTCATCCCGTCCGGGTGGAAGATCGCCGTCGACAGGAACGGGTCGTGTCCGTGGGCGATCGCGTGGGCGATCCAGCCGAACGACCAGACGAACAGCGCGGGATCGCCGCAGCCGCAGGTGAGATCGGATGTGGGGTGGCCGGTCCAGACGTCCCACCAGACCGCGACGGACA
>DASVGV010000154.1:0-5590 GCA_036379355.1 Mycobacteriales bacterium
CCGCAGCACGTCCTCGTGCGCGTCCCGGTCGTGGATCATCAGCGGCTGCCCCGTCGCCTTCGCGATCGCGAGGTGCGCACGGAACGACTCCTCCTGCAGGCGGTGGCCCGCCTCGGTCTCCGTACGGAAGTGGTCGAGGCCGGTCTCGCCGACGGCGCGTACCTCGGGCCGGGCCGCGAGCGCCTCGATCGCGCGCAGCGCCTCGTCGGTCGCACGGCCGGCGCCGGCCTCGTTGGGGTGGATCGCGACGGCGGCCCACACGTCGGGCAACCGGGCGGCCAGGTCGGCCTGCCACTGGCTCGTCTCGACGTCGACCCCGACCGAGACGACCGTACGAATGCCGACGGAGCGGGCGGCGGCGAGGGCGTCCTCGGGCGCCCCGTCCATGAGGTCGAGGTGGCAGTGCGCATCCACGACGGGGACCGCGAGCGGCTCGGGCGGCGGGACGGGCCCGCCCTCCCGCTGCGGCTTGCGACTCACGCCATCACCCCGGCAACCCCCCGCCGTCCCCGCGAGATGCGGCACAGCGACGCATCTCGCGCCGAGAGGCGCCCGTTTGCCGCATCTCGGCGGAACGGGACGGCGGTGCCGGTCATGCGTCGCGCATCCGCGCCAGCTCCTCGTCGACCACAGCGTGGTCGAGCTTGGTGAACAGCGGCGTCGGCGGGTCGAGCGGCGTCCCGGGCACGATCGGCGTGCGGCCCCACCGCGCCTCCCCCGACGCGTAGTCGCCCTGCAGGATCGGGTACGCCGGGCCGCCGTCGAGGTCGTCGACCTCGACCAGATCCGGCAGCGGTGACCACACGCCCGTACCGCCGAGCATCCGGTGCACCTCGTTGCTCGAGGACGGCAGCATCGGCGTCAGCAGGGTCGCCCCGTCGCGGACCAGCTGGAGCGCCACGTGCAGCACGGTGGCGTACCGCTCGGGGTCGGACTCGCGGATCTTCCACGGCGCCTGGTCGGAGAGGTACTTGTTCGCCTCGCCGACGACGCGCATCGCCTCGGTCGTCGCGGCCTTCACCCGCGAGCGATCGAGCAGCGAACCCACTGCGGCATAAGCACTCTCGCCGCTTGCGAGCAGCGTGCGATCCGCGTCCGTCAGCGCCCCCGCCGGCGGGATCGCGCCGAGGTTCTTCGCCGTCATGGACACCGTCCGGTTGACCAGGTTGCCCCAGCCGGCAACGAGCTCGGTGTTCGTACGGGTGACGAACTGCTCCCACGTGAAGTCGGTGTCCGCGGTCTCCGGACCGTTGACCGCCAGGTAGTAGCGGAGCGCATCGGGCTGGTAGCGCGCGAGGAAGTCGCCGACGTAGATCACCACGTGCCGGCTGCTGGAGAACTTGCGCCCCTCCTGCGTGAGGTACTCGCTGGAGACGACCTCGCTCGGCAGGTCGAGGACGCCGAGGTCCCCGGCGATGCCGCCGTGCGCCCCGGATCCGTTGTAGCCCAGCAGGATCGACGGCCAGATCACGCTGTGGAACGTGACGTTGTCCTTGCCCATGAAGTAGTACGACTCGGCGGACGGGTCGGTCCACCAGGCCTTCCACGCGTCGGGGTCGCCGGCGCGGCGCGCCCACTCGATCGACGCGGACAGGTAGCCGATGACGGCGTCGAACCAGACGTAGATGCGCTTGTCCTCGCGCCCCTCCCAGCCGGGCAGCGGGATCGGCACCCCCCAGTCCAGGTCGCGGGTGATCGCGCGCGGCTTGAGCTCGCCGATGTAGTTCCGGCTGAACGCCAGCACATTCGGCCGCCAGTCGGTGCGCGTCTGCAGCCACGACCCGAGCGCGTCGGCGAACGCGGGCAGGTCGAGGAAGAAGTGCTCGGACTCCACGAACGTGGGCGTCTCACCGTTGATCTTCGATCGCGGGTTGACGAGATCCTGCGGGTCGAGCTGGTTGCCGCAGTTGTCGCACTGGTCGCCGCGCGCCCCGTCGTACCCGCAGATCGGGCATGTCCCCTCGACGTAGCGGTCGGGCAGGGTGCGCCCGGTGCTGGGACTGATCGCCGACAGCGCGGACCGGGCGGTGATGTAGCCGTTCGCGTGCAGCTGGCGGAACACGTCCTGCACGACCCGGTAGTGGTTGCCCGTCGTGGTCCGCGTGAACAGGTCGTACGAGAGGCCCAACGTACGCAGATCGCCTGCGATCACGCGGTTGTAGCGGTCGGCGAGCTCACGAGCGCTGACGCCTTCGGCGTCGGCCTGCACCTGGATGGGCGTGCCGTGCTCGTCCGTACCGCTGACCATGAGCACGTCGTGCCCGGCCATCCGCTGGTAGCGGCTGAAGATGTCCGACGGCACCCCGAAGCCGGCGACGTGCCCGATGTGCCTGGGGCCGTTCGCGTACGGCCACGCGACCGCCGTGAGGATGTGCCGGGACATACCCCGACCCTAGTGACCGGCGTCGCCCACATTCCGCCGCATGGAGCGGTCCCGACGGCAGTGGCGACCCGTGGCAGGCTGGCAGGTGCTGCCGTCCCGGGGGTCACCATGCGCCGTCTCGCCGTCCTGCTCGTCGCCGCCGTCACCGCGGCAACCACGGTGCTGGTCGGCGCCGCCCCGGCACACGCGGCCGGACCCACGCTCCCGTCCGCGGACCCCTTCTACCAGTATGCGAACACCGCGCAGGGCAAGGCCGGCGTGCCGCTCGCGAGCATCCCGCCCGGCACCGTGCTGGCCGAGCGCACCGTCGACCTCGGGCTCGGGACCCAGACGGCGCCCACCCCCACGGGGCTGCCGCTGCCCGCGACGCTGCCCACGACCGCCGAGCAGCTGCTCTACCGCACCGCCGACGAGCAGGGCCGGCCGTCGGTCACGGTGACGACGGTCATCGAGCCGGCCACCGGCGCGGTCGCGCCGAAGATCGTCGCGTACCTCAGCTTCTACGACGCGCTGTCGGGCAAGTGCGACCCGAGCTTCACCCTGCAGGGCGGCGACCCCGGGTCGGCCAACCAGACGCTGACCGAGGCCGAGCAGGCCCTCGTCGAGGCCTACGCGGCGGACGCGGTCGTCACGGTGCCCGACTTCGAGGGGGAGGGCCTGGACTGGACCGCCGGGTACGAGGCCGGCTACGACACCCTCGACGCGATCCGCGCGACCGAGTCGTACCTCGAGGCCCCGGCGTCGACGGACGTCGGGCTGACCGGGTACTCGGGCGGGTCGATCGCGGCCGACTGGGCGAGCGAGCTGGCACCGGCGTACGCGCCGGAGCTCAACATCGTCGGCGTCGCGGAGGGCGGCATCCCGGTCGACTTCGCGCACAACCTCGTCTACATCAACGGCAGCCAGGACTGGTCCGGCGTCATCCCGGCCGTGCTCGAGGCACTGGGGCGGGCGTTCGGGCTCGACCTGCCGACGTACCTGTCGCCGCTCGGGATGCAGCTGACGGCCAAGGACCGCACCGAGTGCATCGGCGAGTTCAGCGGCACCACGCCGGGGCTGACCATCGCGCAGCTGCTCAAGCCGCAGTACCAGGACATCCTGCATGTGGCCGCGTTCGACGACATCATCAACAAGCTGATCATGGGGACCGCGCCGGGCCATCCGAAGGGCCCGCTGCTCATGGGCGTGGGAAACGACCCGAAGAACGCCCAGGGCCAGGGCGACGACGTCATGGTGACCGCCGACGTGGAGGCCCTGGCGCACGAGTACTGCAGCCAGGGCGTGCAGGTCGAGTACCACGAGTACCAGAACTCCAGCCACGAGCAGGCCGCGCTCCAGTTCGAGCCGGAGGCGATCGCGTTCCTGCAGCAGCGGTTCGCGGGGGTGCCGTTCACCACGAGCAGCTGCGCGTCGATCGGCCCGGGCAGCTCGCTCGCGCCACTCACCCCGTCGGCGGGGACGACACCTCCGTCCGCCGCGACGACGCGCCCGCCGGCCGGGGGGACCACGACGGCATCCGGTCGTACGGCGGGTGGCGACCTGGCCTTCACCGGCACCGATCCCGCCGTCGCCCTCGTCGCGCTCGCGCTCGTGGCCGGCGGGGCAACAGGGCTCGGCCTGCGCCGCCGTACCCGCCGGCGCTAGAGACGCGAGCCGATGTCGAGGTTGCGGGCAGTTTCCGGCGACCCGCCTGCCCGGATCCTCGACAACCCGGGCACGGTCGTCGTGCACGGCCGCGATCCGGCCGCGCTCGCCGCGTTCTGGTCGGCGGCTGCCGGCTACGTGGCCGCGGCAGACGGCGGGCCTCAGGTCCTGGTCGACCCGGCCGGCACCGGACCCGACCTGCGCGTCGAGACCGGGACCCCGGCGGCCGGACCCCGGCTGGCGCTGGAGGTGACCGGCAGCGGGCCGTTCATCCGCGGGCAGGCGCTGGTCGAGGCCGAGACCGCCCGCCTCGTCGCCCTCGGCGCCTGCGTGGTGGGCCGCGCCGACGGTGACGGGTACGGCGTCGTGCTCGCCGACCCCGCCGGCAACGAGTTCCGCGTCGGCTGAAGCAGACTGGCGCGGTGCGCAGCGAGCCGGCGGCCGGTGGGGGGCGGCGGGTGGCGGTCCCGCCCGAACGGCTCGAGCGGTGGCTCGCCGGATTCGTCGCGCGGCACGGACCGGCCGAGGTCACCGCGTCGGGCACCGCCGTCACCCTCGCCGGCCCGGACGGCGCCACGGCGTGGTGCGAGGTCCCCTTCCCGCCGCTGCTGCCCGGCGAGCGGGACCCGTACGGCGGGCTGGTGGCGCACGCCCTGGCCGACCGGCGCGTCGGCGTGCTGCTGGTACGGCTCGGCGGCCACGCCGCCGGTGTGTTCGACGGCCCCCGGCTCGTCGCGTCAAAGGTGGGCTCGCGGCTCGTCCACGGCCGCAGCGCGGCCGGCGGCCAGTCCCAGCAACGGTTCGCCCGCCGCCGCGAGGGTCAGGCGCGGGTGGCGCTCGCGGCGGCCGTCGAGGACGCCGTCCGCGTCCTGGTGCCGGCCGCGGCCGGCCTCGACGCGGTCGTCCTCGGCGGCGACCGCCACGCGCTCGACCTCGTCCTCGCCGACCGCCGGCTCGCGCCACTGCTCCCCCTCGCCACCGGCCCGGTGCTGGACGTCCCCGAGCCGCGGCTGCGCGTCCTGCAGCAGGCGCCCGAGCAGTTCCGGGCGGTACGCATCACCGTCGGCGACCCGCCGCCGTGAGTCAGCGCGTCGCCGCGGCGTAGACGACCTTGCGCGGCAGCCCGGTCTCGGCCGCCACGGCGTCCACCGCGTCCCGCCGCGTCGAACCGCCCGCCACCAACGTGTCCACCAGCCCGCGCAGCTCGGCCGGGTCCGCCGTGACAGCGGGCGGCGCAGCGCCCGCCACGACGAGGGTGATCTCGCCCCGCAGCTCCCGTTCGGCCGCCGTCCGCGCCAGCGCGTCGAGCGGCCCGCGCAGCACCTCCTCGTACGTCTTGGTCAGCTCGCGGCACAGCACCGCCTCGCGGCCCCCGCCGAACGCCTCGGCCAGGTCGGCGAGGGTGGCCGCGATCCGGTGCGGCGCCTCGAGGAACACCAGCGTGCGCGGCTCGCCGGCCAGGGCGGCGAGCGCGCGGCGCCGCTCGCCGGGCTTGCGCGGCGGGAAGCCCTCGAACGCGAACCGCTCGCTCGGCAGGCCGCTCACGGCGAGCGCCGCCGTCAC
>DASVGV010000155.1:0-36969 GCA_036379355.1 Mycobacteriales bacterium
GTCGTACACGTAGGTCTCGTCCAACGACACGCCGTTCAGGACCACGTGGCCCTGCTGGTCGCAGCAGCGGATGTGGTCACCGGGGATCGCGATGATGCGCTTGATGAAGTCGTCCTCGCCGCACGTGCCGACACCGATGAAGCGCTCGACCGACCGGACGCCGGAGACCAGCGCGTTGGACTTCGGGCACGGCGCGTAGTCGCCGCCTGCCTCGGCGAAGCGGGTTCCGTTGGTGTCGAACACGACGATCTGCCCGCGCTGCGGGGAGCCGACGTGGTAGGTCACCTTGTTCACGAGGACGCGATCGTGCACGTGCAGGGTCTGGAGCATCGAGGCGCTCGGGATGTAGAACGCCTGCACGAGGAACGTCTTGATGAGCAGCGCCAGCACGATGGCGATGGCCAGCAGGATGGGCAGCTCCTTGAGGAACGAGCCCTGCGGCTTCTTGCGACCGGGCTGCCGCTCCCGGTCGGGAGGGATGGCCGGTCCGCGACCGCCGCCCTCGCCCTGGTACGGAGCCGGCCGTTCCCCGACGGCGATGACGGCCGGGGGCGGCGGGTCCGGCTCGGGCGGGAGGCCCTGCTCGGCACCCGAGGACGGCGGCTCGGGCTCGGGGGTGGCAGCGGGCGGTTCGGCACCCGGGGCGCTGGCGGCGAGGTCGCGCAGCCGCCCACGTGGCGTACGCGAACGATCGACCGGGTCGTCGTCCGGGGAAGAGGTCATCGCGCCCTCAGGATAGTGCCGGGCAGCGCCGACGGCCGGCTTCTGGCACCGGACGCGCGCAGCGGCGAGGACGTCAGGACGAGACGGTGTCCCGGCGCTCCTTGATCTTGGCCTTCTTCCCGCGCAGGTCCCGCAGGTAGTACAGCTTCGCCCGGCGCACGTCGCCGCGGACCGCCACCTCGATGTGACCGATGGTCGGGCTGTGCACCGGGAAGGTGCGCTCGACGCCCACGCCGTACGACTCCTTGCGGACCGTGAACGTCTCGCGGATGCCGCCGCCCTGGCGCCGGATCACGACGCCCTGGAAGACCTGCTCGCGGGTGCGGGTTCCTTCGACGACCTTGACGAAGACCTTCAGCGTGTCGCCCGGGCGGAAGTCCGGGATGTCGCTGCGCAGGGAGCCAGCGTCGAGGTCGTCGAGGGTCTGCATGACGGTCCGTTCATCGGGGTGCCTCCGAGCGGCGGCACCGGTGCGTGCGGGGTCACGCCGAGACGTGACGGGAGGCCCGGGATCGCTCACCGGACCGGTCCAGGATGCCACATCCCGGCCGGCTACCGCGACTCCGGCGGCAGCAGGTCCGGTCGGCGCGCGCGGGTGCGCTCCCGGGACTGCTCGCGGCGCCACCGCGCGATGGCCGCGTGGTCACCCGATCGCAGCACCGCCGGCACCACATATCCCTCGTACGTCTCCGGCCGGGTGTACACCGGCCCCTCGAGCATCCCGTCCGGCCCCGCACCGAACGAGTCGTCGCTGATGGACTCGACATTCCCGACCAGGCCCGGCACGAGCCGGGCAGCCGCCTCGACGATCACGAGTGCAGCGGCCTCGCCCCCGCCGAGGACGTAGTCGCCGAGGCTGATCTCGTCGGTGGCCCAGTGGTCGACGACGCGCTGGTCGATGCCTTCGTACCGGCCGCAGCAGATGACCAGCCGCTCCGCGCGTGCCAGGTCGGCGGCGTACGCCTGGTCGAACCGCCGCCCCGCCGGCGTCGGGACCACGACGCGGGCACCGCCGGCGCCGATCGCCGTCAGCGCCTCCCACCACGGTTCGGGCCGCATGACCATGCCGGCGCCCCCGCCGTACGGGCTGTCGTCGACGGTGCGATGCACGTCGTGGGTGTAGTCGCGCAGGTCGTGGACGGCGATCGTGACCAGGCCCCGCTCGGCGGCCTTGCCGACCAGCCCCAGTCGCAGCGGCGCGAGGTAGTCGGGAAAGATCGTCACGACGTCGACGTGCACGTCAGGCTCCGCCGAACAGACCCGGCGGCGGGTCGACGACGAGCGTCCCGCCCGCGACGTCGACGGCCGGCACCAGGGCACGCACGAACGGGACGAGCACCTCCCGCCCGGCGGGGTCGGTCACCGCCACCAGCACCTGCGCGGCGTGCACCACGTCGGTGACGGTGCCGAGGGCGGCGCCGTCCGGTGTCACGGCGGTCAAGCCGATGAGGTCGTCGTCCCACCACGCGTCCTCGCCGGGGTCGCCGCGGTCGCCGGCGCTGATGTACAGCTCGCGACCACGCAGCGACTCGGCGGCGGTCCGGTCGGCGACGCCGGCGAACCGGACGAGGAGCCGGCCGCTGTGCCACGCCGTGCTCTGGACGGTCAGCGGACCGGCCGCGGTGCGCAGTACGGCGCCGTCGGCGAAGCGCAGCTCCGGGGCGTCCGTCCGCACCTCGACGGCGACGTCGCCGCGGATGCCGTGCGCCCGCCCGACGCGCCCGACGAGCACCTCGTCGCCGGCGGCCGTGTTCCGAGGCAGCGGACCCGGTGGACCAGTCACCACGTGAGCAAGGGCCGGGCTAGCGGGCCTCGTCGGTGTCCAGCACGTCGACGCGGACCCCCTGGCCCCCGACGGCCGCCATGACGGTGCGCAGGGCCGTGGCCGTCCGCCCGCCGCGTCCGATCACCTTGCCGAGGTCTTCGGGGTGCACGCGCACCTGCAACATCGGGCCGCGTCGGGTGTCGCGCTGGCGTACCGACACGTCGTCGGGGTGCTGCACGATGCCGCGGACCAGGTGGTCGAGCGCCTGCTCGAGGTCGGCGGCCGCCACTAGGACTCCGTGACCGTCGCGTCCTCGGCGGCCGTCGCGTCAGGCGCCTCGGCCTGCTCGGGCGAAGCCGTCTCGGCCGCGGGGGCAGCGTCCGCCGCGCTCGTGTCGCCGGCGGATTCGGTCTCCGCCGTGGGGGTGGCCTTGGCGGCGGTCTTCTTCGGCGCGGCCTTCTTCTTCGGGGTGGTGGCCGGGGCATCCGGGATGCCCGCCGACTCGGCGGCCGCGCTGGCGAACGCGGCGTGCTTGTCGGCCTTCGGCTGCGGGGTGAGCATCGGCTCGGGCGCGGGCTCGCCCCGGAACTTCTGCCAGTCGCCGGTCACGCGGAAGATGGCCGCGACTGCCTCGGTGGGCTGGGCGCCGACCGAGAGCCAGTACTGGGCCCGCTCGGAGTCGACCTCGATGAACGAGGGGTCCTCCTTGGGGTGGTACTTGCCGATCGTCTCGATCGATCGGCCGTCCCGCTTGGTCCGCGCATCGGCGACGACGATGCGGAAGTGCGGGGAGCGCATCTTGCCGAAGCGCGCAAGCTTGATCTTGGTGGCCACGAGGTCGCAGTGCTCCAGGGGTGGGTACGGATGGCCTCGCCGTCACCCGCGTAGGGAGCGCCGACGGCGGTGCCGAGGGGTCACGAGCGGCACGGGTGAGAGGGCCGTGGCCGCCCGGGACCGGACCATTGTGCCAGACCGGGGGTCCGCCCCCGCTCAGGAGGACGCGGCGAGGACCGAGACGACCGGCGTGCCGCGGCCGGTGTCGTAGTCGTAGCCGGGCGTCGCCGGGTAGATGCCGTTCACCCCGAGGGTGATGTCGTGGAAGGCGGCGGCCGGCAGGCCGTACAGGATCGGGCCGGCGAACCCGAGCGCGTTGCCGTGCGCGCTCTGCGCGCGAGCCCAGAATCCCTGCCACGCCGGCGCGCTGGCACTGGTGCCGCCGATGGTCTCGACGGTTCCGCTCACCACGACGTCGTAGCCGGAGTTCGGGTCTGCGTCGAGCGCCACGTCCGGGACGCCGCGCCGCACGCCGACGAAGCTGCCGCCCGCGTTCTGCTGCCAGGTCGGCACGGACTCGAACAGCGAGGGCCCGCCGCCCCCGGCGTACCAGGCGATCTCGGTGGGTGTGCTGGGGTCGAGCACCGTCGTGCCGCCCACCCCGATGGCGTACGGGGAGGCGGCCGGGTAGTTGTCGCCCGGCAGCCCGGCCGGCACGCCGTTGACGCCGACGACCGGCAGCGGGCAGAACGCCCCGGTGTCGCCGGACGAGGTGAACAGCGTCTGGCCCTGGACGGCGGCCTGCCGCAGCACGGTGTCGAGGGAGCTCTGCAGCCCGCCGACCTGTGCCAGCACCTCGCACTCGCCCGCCGAGAAGGAGGCCTGCCGGGTGAGGTCCTGGCTGACCCAGGTGCCGATCTCGGTGACGATCGTCGCGTCCGCGAGGTCGGGACCGTCGTAGACGTACAGCTGCGACGCGTCCGGCGCCTGGCTGGTGGCGTACTGGGTGTCGAGGTCGTACTCGTCCTGCCCGGACGTGTCCGTGCCGGCGCTCGGCGCCAGCACGGTCTGCCACGGGGTCTGCGGGAGGCCGTACGTCGTCTCGAACGTGCGCAGGTCCTTCTCGACCTGACCGAGCGGGCCGCTGGCGATGACCGCGACGGGGACGCCGGAGCCGGTGTGCGCGGACCCGGCGCCGTAGATGGCCGAGATCTGCTGCGGCGTGTACGAGGCGGGGAACGAGAGCGCCGTGCGCTCCTGCAGGTGCATCGCCCCGACCTCGCTCAACCCGGTGACGCCCGCCACCAGGGGCGCGATGGACGCGGGCAGCGTGGCGGCGGTCGAGGGCCGGAGGCCGGTACGGCCGCCGGCGAACGCGACCGTCTGCAGGGTCGTGCCGAACGCCCGGCCCACCTGCGCGGCGGACCCGTCGAGCGCGAGGATCTGGCCGCCGTCGACCGGGGTGACCGTGAGCCCGGCGCCCCGCGCCCAGGCGGTGACCTGGTCGACCTGCGCCGCGGTCGCCCCGAAGCGCTGGGCGTACTCGGCGGGGGTGAGGCTGGCACCGGAGGCGATGAGCGCGTCCTGGGCGGCCACGTCGCGGGTGGCGAGCACGAGGTCGACCGGCACGTGCGCGGCGCTCGCCGGGCCGGTGACCGTGGCCCCGGTCAGCGCGACGGCGCTGCCACCGGCAACAGGGACGCGTGCGGGCGCAGTCCGGCCGGCCGCGACCGCGGCGCCCGCGGTCCCGGCGACGAGCGCGGTGGCTCCGGCCACGGCGAGGAGGGAGAGGGACGTTCGGGACGGGCGCACGCGGGCTCCTCGTAACGGTCGGCAGGCGCAGCGGTCGCACGATGCGACGCGCTCTGCCGGGGCAAACGAGGAAGGGTCACGGCGGTGACGGTCGCCGGAGTCAGCGGCGCGGACCGGTCTTCTTCTTCTTGCGCTTCTTGTTCCCGCCGCGCGTGGCGCTCTTGCGCGGACCGCCGGGGAGGCCGGGCATCCCCGGCACTCCCCCGCCGCCGCCCATCATCTGGCTCATCATCTTCTGCGCCTCGAAGAACCGGTCGACGAGCTGGTTGACCTCGTTGACGGTGACGCCGGAGCCCTTGGCGATGCGCAGCCGTCGCGACCCGTTGAGGATCCTCGGCTCGGACCGCTCGTGCGGCGTCATGGACCGGATGATCGCCGCGATGCGGTCGAGGTCGGAGTCGTCGACCCCCTCCATCGCCTCCTTCATCTGGCCCTTCAGCTGCCCCATGCCGGGCAGCATCCCGAGGAGGCCCGAGATCGGACCCATCTTGCGGATCATCGACAGCTGCTTGAGGAAGTCCTCGAGCGTGAAGTTCTTGCCGCTGGCGAGCTTGGCCGCCATCTCCTCGGCCTCGTCGACCTCGAGCGCCTTCTCGGCCTGCTCGATGAGGGTGAGGACGTCGCCCATCCCGAGGATGCGGCTGGCCATCCGCTCCGGGTGGAACACGTCGAAGTCGGTGAGCTTCTCGCCGCTGGAGGCGAACATCACCGGCGCGCCGCACACCTGCGCGATGGACAGCGCCGCGCCGCCCCGGGCGTCACCGTCGAGCTTGGACAGCACCACGCCGCTGAACCCGACGCCCTCGGCGAACGCCTGGGCCGTGGTCACCGCGTCCTGGCCGATCATGGCGTCGACGACGAACAGGGTCTCGTCCGGATGCACGGCATCGCGGATGTCGGCTGCCTGCCGCATGAGCTCGGCGTCCACACCGAGCCGGCCTGCGGTGTCGACGATGACGACGTCGTAGCCCTTGGACCGCGCGTACGGCAGCGCGTCCCGCGCCACCGCCACCGGGTCGCCGACTCCCGACCCGGGCTGCGGCGCGTAGACCTCGACGCCGGCCTGGCCACCGACCACCTGCAACTGGGTGACGGCGTTCGGGCGCTGGAGGTCGCAGGCCACCAGCAGCGGCGCGTGCCCCTGGCCGCGCAGGTGCAGGGCGAGCTTGCCGGCGAGCGTGGTCTTCCCGGCGCCCTGCAGGCCCGCGAGCAGCAGCACCGTCGGCGGGTTCTTGGCATACCGCAGGCGGCGGGTGTCGCCGCCGAGGATCGCGACGAGCTCCTCGTTGACGATCTTGATGACCTGCTGGGCCGGGTTCAGCGCGGCACTGACCTCCGCGCCGCGCGCCCGCTCCTTGATGTTGGCGACGAAGGTGCGGACGACCGGCAGGGCGACGTCGGCTTCGAGCAGCGCGACGCGGATCTCCCGCGCCGTCGCGTCGATGTCCGCCTCCGAGAGCCGGCCCTTGCCGCGCAGCGACTGGAGGGTGCCGGTCAGCCGGTCGGACAGCGCTTCGAACACCGGGCGATCGTACGGTCCGGGGCTGGCGAGGCGATCAGGTGCGGCGGGCGGCGCGTTGCTCGGCCCGGCGGCCGAGCCGGCCGACGATGCCCTCGTACCCGGCACCCAGCAGGCGCGGGACGCCGGCAAAGACGTACGCGTCGGGTCCGACGAGGATGCGCGCCGCGTTCTTGTCCACCCCGCGCAGGATCGTGGTGGCGGCCTTCGCCGGGGTGGTGCGGGCGAGCCTGTCGAACCGGCCGGCGGGGTCCTCCTCCTCGAGGGCGTCGCCGTGCAGGCGCGCGTTGCGCACGATGTTGGTCTTGACCCCGCCCGGGTGGACGCAGTGGACGGTGACCGGCTGCCCGCCGATGAGCATCTCCTGGCGGAGCGACTCGGTGAACCCGCGCACGCCGAACTTCGCCGTGCAGTAGGCGCTCTGGGTCGGGACGCCGACCAGGCCGAACACGCTGGAGATGTTCACGAGGTGCCCGTCGCCCGAGGCGATGAGGTGGGGCAGGAACGCCTTGGATCCCGTGATGACGCCCATGAGGTTGATCCCGAGCAACCAGTCGAGGTCGTCGAAGGACATCTCCTGCACGGTCGCGGCCACGGCGACCCCGGCGTTGTTGACGACCAGGTTGACCTGCCCGAAGTCGCGGATCACGTCGTCGGCGTGCGCCAGGAACGCGTCGCGGTCCGCGACGTCGAGCTGGTACGGGCGCACCTGGTCCCCGCCGGCGAGCTCCACGGTGCGATCGAGCTCGGCCTTGTTCACGTCCGAGGCCGCGACCCGGGTGCCGCGGCGAGCCAGTTCGAGGGCCAGCGCCCGCCCGATGCCGGACCCGGCTCCGGTGACGACAGCGGTCTTTCCCGCGTATTCCATCTGTCCTCCCTTGTCGCTACCGTCCGCAAGATCGCAGACCCGAACCTACTGCTGGACCCGCACAGGAGGCGACGATCATGCCAGGCGTACGACTGCTCGTAGGGACCCACAAGGGCGCGTTCGTGCTGACGAGCGACGAGGCGCGCCGCGACTGGCAGGTCAGTGACCCGCTGTTCCCCGGCAACGAGGCCTACCACGTGGCCGGCTCGCCGGCCGACCCGAACCGGCTCTACGCCGCCCCGTCGACCAGCTGGTTCGGCCAGGTGCTCCAGCGCTCCGACGACGGCGGTGCGAGCTGGACGCCGGTCGGCAGCGAGTTCGCGTACGAGGGCGAGACAGGCACGCACCTCTGGTACGACGGCACGCCGCGCCCCTGGGCGTTCACCCGGGTGTGGCACCTCGAACCGTCGCCGACCGACCCGGACACGGTCTACGCCGGGGTCGAGGACGCGGCCCTGTTCCGCAGCACCGACGGCGGGCACTCGTGGGCCGAGCTGCCGGCCCTGCGCACCCACCCCACCGCCGGCGACTGGGCGCCCGGGGCCGGCGGCATGTGCCTGCACACGATCGTGCTCGACCCGCGCGACGAGAACCGGATCTTCGTCGCGATCTCCGCGGCCGGCGCCTTCCGCAGTGACGACGGCGCGAAGTCGTGGAAGCCGATCAACCAGGGCCTGCGCTCGGAGGGCATCCCCGACCCGGCGGCCGAGGTGGGCCACTGCGTGCACCGGATCGCGATGCACCCGTCGCGGCCGGACACGCTGTTCATGCAGAAGCACTGGGACGTGATGCGCAGCGACGACGCGGGCGAGCACTGGCGGGAGGTCAGCGGCAACCTGCCCAGCGACTTCGGGTTCCCGATCGCGGTGCACGCGCACGAGCCGGAGACGATCTACGTGGTGCCGATCGAGAGCGACTCGTACCACTACCCGCCAGAGGGCAAGCTGCGGGTCTACCGCAGCCGCACCGGCGGCGACGAGTGGGAGCCCCTGACGACGGGCCTGCCGCAGCAGGACTGCTATGTCAACGTGCTGCGCGACGCGATGGCCGTCGACGGTCTCGACTCCTGCGGCATCTACGTCGGGACGACCGGCGGGCAGGTCTACGGGTCGGCCGACGGCGGCGACACCTGGAACGCCATCGCGCGCGACCTGCCGGCAGTCCTGTCGGTCGAGGCGCAGACCCTGCCGTGATCCGGGTCGTGCTGCCCGCGCACCTGAAGGCACTCGCGCGCGTCTCGGGCGAGGTGGCGCTGGACGTGCCGCCCCCGGCGACCGTGGGCGGGGTGCTGGACGCCCTCGAAGGAGCCCTGCCCGTGCTGGCCGGACGCATCCGCGACTACGGCGGCGGTCCGCGCCGCGCGTACGTGCGCTTCTACGCCTGCCAGCAGGACCTGTCGCACGAGCCGTACGACACCCGGCTGCCGAACCAGGTCGCGGACGGGACCGAGCCGCTGCTCATCGTCGGGGCCATGTCCGGCGGCTGACCGGGACCGGCCGGGCACCACTACTGTGGCCGGGCCAGCAGCGCCGAGATCCGCGCCGCGGGCTCCGGGGCCGGCCCCGCGACCCGCGGGCGGCCGAGGAGGCCAGCCGTGCCGGACGGCACCAGCATCGAGCAGCGCCTGTCGGGCGCGCACGTACTACTCACCGGGGTGACCGGGTTCGTCGGCGAGGCGCTGCTGCACCGGCTGCTGTCCGAGCTGCCGGCGACGAGGGTCAGCGTCCTCGTGCGGCGGCGTGGGTCCACGAGCGGCACCGACCGCGTCCGGACACTGCTGAACAAGTCGATCTTCGAGGCGGTCCGCAGCGACGCGGGCGGCCTCGACGCGCTGCTCGACCGCCGCGTGCAGGTGCTGGAGGGTGACCTCGCGCAGGTCCCCGCACTCCCGACCGACCTCGACGCCGTCGTGCACTGCGCCAGCGACGTGTCCTTCGATCCGCCCATCGACGGTGCCCTCGCCACGAACGTGGTCGGCACCCGCGCGCTGCTCCAGCGGGTCGCCGAGGTGGGCGACCACGTCCACTACGTGCACATGTCGACGGCGTACGTCGCCGGCCGGCGGCGCGGGGTCATCCCCGAAGGCCCGCTCGACCACACCGTCGACGTCGACGAGGAGACCGACTGGGGCCTCGCCCAGGAACCCGTGCTCCAGCAGCGCTCGCGCGAGCCCGAGCTGCTGGCCCGCCTGCAGGCCGAGGCGGACCGGGCACACGGCGCGGCGGGCCCGATGACCACCGCCGTCGACGTCGAGACACGCCGCAAGGCGTGGGTCCGCGACGAGCTGGTCCGGCTCGGTACGCAGCGGGCGCGCAGCCTCGGCTGGACCGACTGCTACACGTTCACCAAGGCCCTGGGCGAGCGGGTCGCAGAGGCGCGCGCCTCCCGCGGGCCCACGACGATCCTGCGGCCCAGCATCATCGAGTCCGCGCTCGAGACGCCCCACCCGGGGTGGATCGAGGGCTTCAAGATGGCCGAGCCGATCATCCTGGCGTTCGGCCGCGGCGAGCTGCCCGAGTTCCCGGCCGCTCCCGACGGGGTCATCGACGTCATCCCCGTCGACCACGTGGTCGCGGCGACCGTCGCGGCGCTCGCCCACCCGCCGGAGGCCGGGCAGGCTGCGTACCTGCACATCTCCTCGGGTGTCGCGAACCCGCTGCGGTACGGCGTCTTCCACGACGAGGTGCGCCGCTACTTCGACGCCCACCCGTTCGTCCTGGCCGACCGCGGGGCACCGCGGCTGCCGCCGTTGGACTTCCCCGGCGCCCGGCGGGTCGAGCGGCTGCTGGCGAACGGCGAGCGCGCGCAGCGGCTGGCCGACCGCATCGTGTCGCACGCGCCGCGCGGCGACCGGGTGCGCGAGGCGGCCCGGTCGCTCGACCGGCAGGGCCGCCGGCTCCAGCAGCTGCGCCGGCTGTTCGACCTGTACGTCGAGTACGCCCAGGCCGACCTGCGCTTCGACGACGCGCACACCCGGGCGCTGTATGCGTCGCTCGGCGGCGACGACCGGCGGCGGTTCGCGTTCGACCCGCTGGACATCGACTGGCGCCACTACATCGCCGAGGTGCACTGCCCGGCCATCACCGCGCCGATCCGCCGGCTCGACGCCGCGCGCCGCGGCCGGACCGCCGCCCCCGGCCTGTTGCCGGCCACCGCCGTGGACGGCGCCCGCGCGGCGGCGTTCTTCGACTTCGACGGCACCCTGCTGTCCTCGAACGTGATCGAGACCTACCTGTGGTCGCGCCTGCGCGGAGCCTCCGCAGGAACGCGGGCGGCGGAGGTCGGCCGGGTCCTGGTCCGCCTGCCCGGACTGGTACGCACCGAACGGCACCATCGCGACGCGTTCCTGCGGGCCGCGTACCGCCGCTATGCCGGTGCCCGGCTGGCCGACCTGGAGGCGCTGGCCGAGGGGCCGCTCGCCGACCACCTGCTCGGGCGGCTCGCACCGGACGCCGTCCGCCGGATCCGCGAGCACCGCGCCGCGGGCCAGCCGACGGTGCTGGTCACCGGCGCCATCCGCCCGCTGACGCGGCCGCTGGCACCGCTGTTCGACCACATCGAGGCCGTGGACCTCGCGGTCGACGAGCGCGGCGTGTGCACCGGCCATCTCGCCGGCACCCCGCTGGTCGGCGAGGCCCGGGCGACCTGGGTCCAGGCCTGGTCGGCCCAGCACGACGTCGACCTGCAGGCCTCGTTCGCCTACGCGGACTCGTACAACGACCTCGCGCTGCTCGGCGCTGTCGGGCACCCCGTCGCGGTCCGCCCCGACGTGGCCCTGTCGCGGTACGCGCGCCGCAAGCGCTGGCCCGTCGTCGACTGGCCGAGTCCGGCGACCAGCCCGCGGCTCCTCGACCCCGTCCGAGGGCGGTGACGATGCGGGCCCTCGAGATGTACCGCTCGGTGCCGAGGACCGTGGCGGCCCGGGCGGTGGGCGGGCGCGCGGCCGGCCTGGTTTCGGGCTGGGCGCCGCTGCGCCTCACCAGTCGGGACGAGCCGGTGGTGCCGCAGCCCGGCTGGGTACGGCTGCGCAGCAGGCTCGCTGGAATCTGCGGGTCCGATCTCGGCGCGCTGTCGGGACGCAGCAGCTTCTACTTCTCCGGGCTGGTGTCGATGCCGTTCGTCCCCGGGCACGAGGTGGTCGCGGACCTGCTCGACGACTGCGAGGGCCTGCCCGCCGGCAGCCGGGTGGTCGTCGATCCTGTCCTCGGCTGCGCGGCCCGCGGCGTCGAGCCGTGCGCCGCCTGCGCCGCCGGTCACACCAACCGGTGCGCGTCGGTGACCACGGGCCACTTGCGCCCGGGGCTGCAGACCGGCTTCTGCGCCGACACCGGCGGCGGCTGGGGGCAGGTGCTCGCGGCACACCGGAGCCAGCTGCACGCAGTTCCCGACGACGTCCCCGACGAGCAGGCCGTCCTCACCGAGCCCGTCGCGTGCGCGGTCCACACCGCCCTCCGCGCGCAGGTGCCCGAGCAGGGACGGGTCCTGGTCAGCGGCGCCGGGACGGTCGGGCTGCTCGCCACACTGGCGCTGCGCGCCCTCACGCCCGCCGCCGAGATCGTGGTGGTCGCCAAGCATCCCCGGCAGGCCGAGGCGGCCCGGCGCTGCGGCGCGACCACGGTCGTAGCGCCGGGCGAGGTGCTGCGGCGCGTGCGCCGCAGCACCGGCGCGTTCGCCGTCCGGCCGGAGTTCGCCGCCCCGTACCTCCTCGGCGGGGTCGACGTCGCGATCGACGCCGTCGGCAGCCGGCAGTCGCTGCAGACCGCGCTGCGGTCGACCCGCGCGGGCGGCCGGGTGG
Source organism: Mycobacteriales bacterium (assembly GCA_036379355.1). Taxonomy (GTDB): domain Bacteria; phylum Actinomycetota; class Actinomycetes; order Mycobacteriales; family CAJCIY01; genus CAJCIY01. The sequence continues at coordinate 12,257 of DASVGV010000155.1, forward strand.
TGCTCTCGGGCATGCCGGCGTCCGCGGACCTGTCGGCCGCGTGGTTCCGCGAGCTGGAGATCGTCGGGACGTACGCCTCGGCGCAGCGGGAGGAGGCCGCGGGTGGCCGCGGTGCCTTCGAGCTGGCCGGGGAGCTCGTTCGCGGCGAGGTGGTCGCCGAGCTCGCCCGTGGCGTGGTGGGCTATCCCCTGGACCGGTTCCACGAGGCGCTCGACCACGCAGCCGGCGCCGGCAGCCTCGGCGCCGTCAAGGTGGCGTTCGACCTGAGGAGCAGACGGTGACGACAGGCGCGAGGAGGAGGCACCGATGAGCCGGCCCGGTCTCGTCCTGGAGGTGGACGAGCGCACGCCACCGCTCGTGGTGCACGACGGCGAGGGGTTCCGTCTCGAGTCGTTCCCGCTGGGCACCCGGGCGCTGTACCCGCCCGAGTCGCTGCCGGCGCTGCCCGACCTCGACGCGGCGATCCGGGACGCGCTCCTGCACCCGCTGGACGCCGACCCGCTGCCGTCGAAGCTCCGGCCCGGCATGCGGCTCACCATCGCGTTCGACGACGTGTCCCTGCCCCTGCCTCCGATGCGGGCGCCGGACGTCCGCCAGCGGGTGATCGAGGCGGTGCTCACGATGGCGGCCGACGCGGGCGTCGACGACGTGGCGCTGATCGCGGCCAACGCGCTGCACCGGAGGATGACCGACGCCGAGCTGCGGCACGCCGTCGGGGAGCGGGTCTTCCGGTCGTTCCACCCGCAGGGGCTCCTGGTCAACCACGACGCCGAGGACCGCGCGAACCTGGTCCACGTCGGAGTGACCGACCGCGGCGAGGACGTCGAGATCAACCGGCGGGCGGCCGAGTCCGACCTGCTGGTCTACGTGAACATCAACCTCGTCGCCATGGACGGCGGGCACAAGTCCGTGCCGGTCGGTCTCGCCTCGTACAACAGCCTGCGCCATCACCACAACGCGAAGACGATGGTCGCGTCGCACTCGTTCATGGACCACGAGGCCTCGCACCTGCACCACTCCGCCTGGCGGATGGGCCGGATGCTCGCCGAGCACCTCGACATCTTCCAGATCGAGACGACGCTGAACCAGGACATCTTCCCGAGCGCGTACGAGTTCCTGCAGAAGCGCGAATGGGAGTGGTCGCTGCGCGACCAGGCGTCGATGCTGGGACTGCGCCGCGGCCTTGCGCTCGCCCCGGAACGGCTGCGGCACAAGATGTTCCACGACATGCGATCCGCCTACGGCGTGACCGGTGTCAACGCCGGCGCGGTCGAGCCCGTGCACGAGCGGACCATCGCCGCGGTGCACCGTCAGCAGCTGGTCGAGGTGAACGGCCAGACCGACGTGCTGGTGATGGGGGTGCCCTACCTCGGGCCGTACAACGTCGACTCGGTGATGAACCCGATCCTCGCCACCTGCATGGGGCTGGGCTACTTCTTCAACTCCTACCGCGGGAGCCCGTTGGTCCGCCGAGGTGGCGCGGTGATCCTGTACCACCCCTTGCAGCCGCACTTCCACCAGGTGCACCACCCCAGCTACGTCGACTTCTACGAGGAAGTGCTCACCGAGTCGACGGACCCGCTGGTGATCGAGGAGAAGTACGAGCGGCAGTTCGCCACCGACCCCTGGTACATCCACCTGTACCGCACGTCCCACGCCTACCACGGCGTGCACCCTTTCTACATGTGGTACTGGGCGGCGCACGGGATGGACCACGTCGGTGACGTGATCTGGGTCGGCGGTGACCGGCGGGCAGCGCAGCGGCTGGGCTTCCGGGCTGCGTCGTCGCTCGCCGACGCACTCGAGATGGCCTCGGGCACAGTGGGATCCGACCCGTCCATCACGTACCTGCACAATGCGCCGCACCTGCTGGCCGACGTCCGATGAACCCTCTTCGCGACGCCGGCGCGGACCTGCGTCAGGCGGCGCGCGGCTGGCGGTGGGGCCACCGGCCGCTGGTGCCTCGGTCGGCCGAGGCGCAGGTGCCGCCGGCCCCGCCAGCCACCGGGTTCCCGACAGCCTGGTCCCGGACACCCGCCGGCCGGGCGGCCCGGGAGATCGCCCAGAAGGCCGCGCTCGAACCGGTCTTCCGCTCGCAGGTCCGTACCCGCGTGGAGGGCCTCGACGTGCTCGACGGGCTGGATGGTCCGGTCATCTTCGTCGCGAACCACGCCTCGCACCTCGACACGCCGCTGGTGCTGCTGTCGCTGCCCGACGCGTGGCGCCGCCGCACGGCCGTCGCCGCGGCGGCGGACTACTTCTTCGACACGTGGTGGCGGGCGGTCGGGTCGGCGCTGGTGTTCAACACCTTCCCGCTCGACCGGCGCACCGGCACCGGCGTCTCGACGCTGACCGGGGTCCTCGCCGACGGGTGGAACGTGCTGGTCTTCCCCGAGGGCACGCGCAGCCTCGACGGGTACGTCGGCCGCTTCCAGCTGGGCGCCGCGCACCTCGCCGTACGGCACGGGGTGCCGGTGGTGCCGATCGCCCACCGCGGCACCTTCGCGGCGATGCCGCGCGGCGCGTCCTGGCCCGGCCGGGGCCGGCGGCAGCTCTCGGTGCGGCTGGGTACGCCGTTGCGGCCCGCTCCCGAGGAGTCCCCGCGGGCGTTCGCGCCGCGCGTCCGCGAGGCGGTAGCCGCCCTGCTGGACGAGGACGCGAGCACGTGGTGGGAGGCGCGTCGCCGCGCCGCCGCCGGCAGGACGCCCGACCCGGCCGGCCCCGACGTGGCCGCGTGGCGCCGGGTGTGGGCGCAGACCGCCCCGGTCGAGGTGGATCGGCCCCGCAACGCCTGGCAGCGCTGACCGCTACGGCGGCTCGGCGAGGCGATGGGGCTCCCCTGCCGCCGATGCAGCGGCCTGGGCTGCCGCGAGGACCACCTTGGCCGGCAGGCCCCTCACAGCCGCGACCCGCTGCACGTCGTCGTACTCCGGGGCGGCGCTGACCACCTCGTCACCGAGCCGCGCGACCTTGACGCGGACGGGCTCGCCGTAGACCTCGACGGTCGTGGACTGGCGCGGGAGCGCCCGCTTGGTCACCGGATGGCGCCGCAGGCCGATCGTGCTGGTCTGGCGAAACATCAGTGCTTCCAGGCGTTCTGCGTGCTCCGGCGGGGCGAGGACCGACAGCGTGTGCGCGGGGCGTCCCTTCTTCATGACGATCGGCGCGAGCCAGGCGTCGGACGCTCCCGCGGCGAGCAGGTCCGCGAGGACCTGCGGCCACAGGCGCGGGTCGAGGTCGTCGACGTTCGCCGCGATCACGACCTCGGTCGACAGCTCCGGTGCGGACGCCGCGCCCACGACCAGGCGCGTGACGTTGGCGTGGCCGTCGGGGTCGCGGTCACCGGCGCCGGTGCCCACCGCCACCGGGTGCAGGGGCGGCAGCGGTCCGAAGTCGGCGGCGAGGGCGACCATCAGCGCGACGCCGGTCGGGGTGGCGAGCTCGGCGTCGACCGGACCGCCCGAGGCCGGAGCGCCGCCCGCGCGGAGCAGCTCGAGCACAGCCGGGCCCGGGACCGGGATGGGGCCGTGGGCAGACGTGGCCCGGCCGCCGCCGAGGGCGATGGGGCTGCACACGACCCGGTCGACCGCGAGCGCGCGCAGCCCGGCGACGACACCGACGACGTCGGCGATCGCGTCGAGGGCACCCACCTCGTGGAACCGGACGTCCTCGGCCGACATGCGGTGCACGCGGGCCTCGGCGTCCGCGAGTGCTCGGAAGACCGCCGTTGCCGGCGCGCGCACGTCCGGATCCGCGCGCTCGAGCAGGGCGAGGACGTCGCCGAGCCGGCGGTGGGTCCGCGACGCCTCGGCGGTGACGACGGCGCGGGTCGCGGCGAGCCCGCCGCGGACCACCGCTTCCGCGGTGATCGTGAGGCGTTCGGGTAGTCCGAGCGCGTCGATCGCACCCTGTACCGCGGCCGGGTCGGCGCCGGCGTCGAGGCAGGCGCCGAGCAGCATGTCTCCGCTCACGCCGCCCGACGCGTCGACCCAGCCGATCATGCGGGGCTGCGAGGACCGCGTGCCGACGCGGTGAGCACCTCGTTCATCGACCCGGAGCGGAAACCGCGGGGATCGACCTCGACGGCGCCGAACCCGGCCACGGCGGCGAGCAGGTCGGGGCGGCGCTCCAGCGCGGCCACGAGCGGCGGGTCCACCTCGACCCGCGCCCGGTCACCGAGGTCGCGTACCCGCAGGTTGCGGACGTTCAGACCGGCCCCGCGCAGGGCGGCGCGGAGCGCGCTCTCGGCGTGCTCGATGCGTCCGAGCCGCGCGGGGCTGATCGCGACGCCGTACGCGACGCGGCTCGACAGGCACGCGGCGGCGGGCTTGTCCGCGGTCACCAGCCCCCAGCGCCGGGATGCGGCGCGCACGTCGGCCTTGGTCAGGCCGGCGTCGGCCAGCGGGGTGACCGCACCCGCGAGTGCCGCGGCCCGGATGCCGGGGCGGAACCGGGCCAGGACGTCGTCGGCGTTGGTGCCGGTCGCGATCGCCGCGAGGCCGTGCTGCCGGGCGAGCGGGACCAGGGCGTCCAGCAGCGCGGACTTGCAGTGGAAGCAGCGGTCCGGGCCGTTGGCCACGTACCCGTCCCGGCCCAGCTCGTCGGTGCCCGGCGTGAGGTGGCGCACGCCGAGGCCGCGGGCGTACGCGGCGGCCGCGCCGAGCTCGGACGCGGGGAGCGACGGGCTGACCGCGGTCGCGGCGACCACGGCGTCCGGGCCGAGGGTACGGGCGGCGGCGGCCAGCAGGAACGCCGAGTCCGCGCCGCCGGAGAAGGCGACGAGCAGCGACCCGAGCCGGCGCAGCCGGGCGGCGAGATCGGCCACCCGCTCGTCGAGGTCCGGCCGGTCAGCGTCGGGTGCGCTCGCGTCGCGATCGCGGGAGCTGCCGCTCACCGCTGGCAAGCCGCTCTGGTGCCGAGGATCCGGACGGCCGCGCAGGCCGCGCCGAAGCCGTTGTCGATGCCGACCACGCTGATGCCAGGGCTGCACGAGGCGAGCATCCCCAGCAGCGCGGTGACGCCCTCGAGGCCCGCGCCGTACCCGGTGCTGGTCGGCACCGCGATCACGGGCGCAGCAGTCAAACCCGCCACGACGCTGACCAGCGCGCCCTCCATCCCGGCGACGACCACGACGACGTCGGCCCCCGCCAGCGCCGACTGCTGCGCGAGCACGCGCCACAGCCCGGCCACGCCGACGTCCGCGACCACCGTGGTGGCGTGGCCGTATGCGGCCAACGCGGTGGACGCCTCCCGCGCGACCGGGAGGTCCGCGGTCCCGGCCGTCAGGACGAGGGCACTACCAGGAGCCGGGGGCAACGGCCGCCAGGTGACCGCACTGAGCGGCTCCCCCGCGCCGTCGGCGCCGGTCCCCGTGACCAGGCCGCCGGGGCTCGCGTCGAGCGCCGCCGTCACCTGTGCGGCAGCGGCCCGGGTCAGCAGCACCGGCTCCGCCCCGGCCGCGAGCAGTCCCGCGACCGCGGACGCGCACTGCGCCGGCGTCTTGCCCGGGGCGTAGACCGCCTCGGCGAGGCCGGTACGGTCGCGCCGGCCGGCGTCGAGCGCCAGCTCTCCCACCGTCCGGACACCGGTCATGCCACCGATCCTGCCATCCGCTGCGCGCGCGTCAGCGGCCCGGGATCGCACCGTTCATGGCGGCGTTGGGCGCGGCCTTGGCGACCAGGCCGGGGATCAGATCGCTCATCTCCTCGGTGGTCCACGGGCCGTCCTTGCTGCTGGCCGGACCGGCGTGCCAGCCCTCGGCCACCGAGATGTTGCCGCCGCGGACGTTGAAGACGCGGCCGGTGACCGTGCACTCCGGACCGCCGAGGTAGGCCACCAGCGGTGCGATGTGCTTGGGCGAGCGGGGTTCCCAGTCGGGCTGCTTGTCCTCGCCGCCGGGCCGCTGGAGGTCCTCGGTCATCCGCGTGAGGGCGCCGGGCGCGATCGCGTTGACGAGGACGCCGTACCGCTCCAGCTCCTTGGACTGGATGATCGTCATGGCCGCGATGCCGGCCTTGGCCGCGCCGTAGTTGGTCTGCCCGACGTTGCCGTAGATGCCCGAGGCCGAGCTCGTGTTGACCAGCCGCGCGGCGACCGGCTCCCCCGCCTTCGACCGCTCCCGCCAGTAGTCGACCGCGTGCCGCGCCGGGGCGAAGGTTCCGCGCAGGTGCACGGCGATGACCGCGTCCCACTCCTCGGGAGTCATGTTGAAGAACATCCGGTCGCGCAGGATGCCGGCGTTGTTGACCAGCGTGTCGAGCCGGCCGTACGTGTCGAGGGCGAGCTGCACGAGCCGCTTGGCGCCGTCCCAGTCCGACACGTCGTCATGGTTGGCGACGGCCTCGCCGCCCATCGCGGTGATCTCCTCGACGACCGCCTGCGCGGCCGAAGCGTCGGTCCCGCCACTGCCATCACGAGCACCGCCCAGGTCGTTGACGACGACTTGCGCGCCCTGTCGGGCGAACTCCAGGCACTCCTCGCGTCCGATCCCGCGACCCCCACCGGTCACGATGACGACGCGCGCGTCGCTGGCCATGCTGGTACTCCTCTCGTCGCTCGGCGGCTCGTCGCCCTGTCAGTCGACGATCGCCGGGTAGACCAGCGCCTTCAGCTGGCCCCGGAAGTTGAACGTGCCGGAGGGCATGAGCTGGGTCATGAACACCACGACCAGGTCCTCGGCCGGGTCGACCCAGAACGCGGTGGACGCCGCCCCGCCCCACATGAACTCCCCCGACGACCCGATGACCTGGGTACGGGCAGGACCCTGACCGACGGCCATCGTGAGCCCGAATCCCATCCCGTCGAACCCCACCTCGCCGTACGAGCCGGGCAGCGCGAACTGGCGCATGTCGCCGCCACCGGGCAGGTGGTTGACCGTCATCAGCTCGACCGTCTTGCGCCCGAGGATCCGGCGGCCGTCGAGCTCGCCGCCGCCCGCCAGCATCTGCGCGAAGCGCAGGTAGTCCGGCGCCGTGGACACGAGACCGCCGCCGCCGGACAGCAGCGTCGGCGGGGTGCGGTAGGCGCTCGTGGTGGGGTCGTCGATGAGCACCAGCTCCTTGCGGGAGCTGCGCGCGTAGTTCGCCGCGAACCGGCCGACCGACCCGTCGGGCACGGCGAACCCGGTGTCGGACATGCCGAGCGGCTCGAAGATCGTCGTCCGCAGGTAGTCGTCGAACGGCTGGCCGGACAGGATCTCGACCAGCCGCGCGCACACGTCGGTGCCGAGCGAGTAGAGCCAGTGGGTGCCGGGCTGGAACCGCAGTGGCTCGTGCGCCAGCCGGGCGACCATCTCCTCCAGGGTCCGGTCTCGGCGCATGACCGGTGCGCTCGCCCGGTCGGCCGGCTCGCCGAGCGCGAGGTCCGCGTTCCCCGGCCCGTAGCCGATGCCCGACATGTGCATGAGCACGTCGCGGACACTCACCGGGCGCTCGGGCTCGACGAGGGCCGTGGTCCCGTCCGGACGGCGCTCGCCGACCTTCATGCCGAGCCACGACGGGATGAAGCGGTGGACGGGGTCGTTCAGCTGGAACAGGCCGCGCTCGTACAGCGACATGAGCGCAACGCCGGTGATCGGCTTGGTCATCGAGTAGATGCGCCAGAGGGTGTCCTCGGCGACCGGGACCTGCCGTTCGCGGTCGGCGAGGCCGAGGCACGACAGGTGCGCGACCTCGCCGTGGCGGGCCACCGCGACGAGGCAACCGGCGATCTTCCCCGGCTCGAGGTAACGGCGGGTGAGGTGCTCGTCGATGCGAGCCAGTCGGTTCTCGTCCATCCCCGCAGCGGCGGCGTCGATCTTCACCCGTGGCTCCTCTCGGCGGCGGATGCCGATGCTAGCCGTGGCGTTTCACGCTGGACCGGCGGGCCGGGGCCCTGCGAGGATCGGCCCCCTGTCGGCGGGCGTGTGGGCGGAGGAGGTCATGGGTGGCGGCGATCGAGGTCGCCCGGCTGCGCAAGTCGTACGGCAGCGTCCAGGCCGTGCGCGACGTCAGCTTCGACGTCGGTGACGGCGAGTGCGTCGCGCTGCTCGGACCCAACGGCGCCGGAAAGACGACGACCTTGGAGGTGCTCGAGGGGCACCTGCACCGTGACGGCGGCGAGGTCTCGGTGCTGGGCGTCGACCCGGCGCACGGCAGCCGGCGCTGGCGCGAGCAGGTGGGGATCGTCCTGCAGGGCACGGCGGCCGAGCCGTACCTCACCGTGCGCGAGTCGCTGCTGCGCACCGCGCGGTTCTACCCGCGTCCGCGCGACGTCGACGAGGTGATCGCACAGGTCGGCCTCGGCGAGAAGGCCGGCGAGCGGGTGCACCGCCTGTCGGGCGGCCAGCAGCGCCGGCTGGACGTCGGGCTCGGGATCGTCGGCGGTCCCCGGCTGCTGTTCCTCGACGAGCCGACGACGGGCTTCGACCCGTCGGCGCGGCGCGGCGCCTGGGACCTGGTCGCCGACCTCCGCCGTCAGGGCACGACGATCGTGCTGACCACGCACTACATGGACGAGGCGCAGGCCCTCGCCGACCGCATCGTGGTCATCGCCGCGGGCCAGGTCGTCGCCGAGGGCAGCCCGGAGGCGCTGGGCGGCCGCGACCGCGCGCACGCGCTGATCCGCTTCCGGGTCGCGGCGGGCAACGAGGCGGCGCTGACCGCGGTGTCGTTGCCGGCACCCCTCGAACGCGACGCGCACGGCGCGTTCACGCTGTCGACCGACCAGGAGGTCGCGGCACTCCAGACCCTGACCGCCTGGTCGATGAGCACGGGCTGCGCGCTGGAGGGACTGACCGTGACCCGCCCGAGCCTGGAGGACACGTACCTCAGCCTGGTCCGGGACACCCGCACCGATCGAGAGCCGGCGAGCGCATGAGCGACACCGCCCTGGTCGTCGACCAGATCCGCTTCGAGCAGCGCGCCTACTGGCGCAACCCGGCCGCGGCGTTCTTCACGTTCGCCTTCCCGGTGGTGCTGTTCGTCATCCTCACCGCGTTCGCCGGGGGCCAGACCGACAACGAGCAGCTCGGTCAGGGCGTGAAGCTCTCGCAGTACTACACGCCGAGCATCCTCGCGTACGGGATCATGAGCGCCTGCTTCCTGTCGATGGCGCTGGCCGTCGTCCGGCAGCGCGAGAGCGGGCTGCTCAAGCGCTACCGCGGCACCCCGCTGCCCGCCTGGGTGCTGGTCGCCGGTCTCGTCGGGAGCGCGATCATCGTCGCGGTGCTCATGACGGTCATCGTCGTGGCCGTCGCCGAGCTCGGGTACGGCGTGCACCTGCCCGCGAGCCACCTGCTGCCGCTCGCCGTCGCGATCATCGTTGCGGCGCTGGCGTTCTGCGCCCTCGGCATCGCCGTGTCGGCGGTGATCCCGAACGCCGACGCGGGTCCGGCGATCGTCAACCTGCCGTTCTTCATCCTGGTGTTCATCTCCGGGACGTACTTCCCGATCAGCGGCACGCTCGCGCACATCGCGGCCTGGCTGCCGCTGCGGCCGTTCATCCTGTTGCTGTACCGGGCGTTCACGCCGCATCCGGCCGGTGGGGTGTGGTCGGTCACCGACCTGCGCAACGTGGCCATCTGGGGGGTCGTCGCGACGGTGTTCGCCGCCCGCCACTTCCGCTGGTCGCCGCGGCACCGCTGACCGGCGCCGGTCAGCCCAGCAGCCGCTTGAAGCCCACGTGGCTCGGGGCGAACCCGTGTCGGGCGTAGAACCGGTGCGCGTCCTCGCGCTGCACGTTGCTCGTCAGCTGCACCCGGTACGCCCCCCACTCGCGGGCCCGGTCGACGGCGGCCTCCAACAGGAGCCCGCCGATCCCGTCCCCGCGGCGGGTGGGGTCGACGTGCATGGACTCGATCTCCGCGCACAGGCCCCCGCGGTGCTGCACGTGGCGGAAGCCGATCAGCTGGCACATGCCGACCACCCGCGCCCTGACCTCGGCCACGAGGATGGCCGAATGCTTGTCGTCCGCGAGCTCGCGGACCGCATCCGCGTACGGGGCGAGGTCGGCGTCCGGCGCAGCGCCGTCGAGCCCGCCGGCCGCGATCAGGGCCACCAGCCGCGGGGTGTCGGCCACGCCGGCGTCCCGGATCGTCACGTCAGCCGTCGCCATCGCGGGAGCCTTCCGGGCCACGGCGCGCGTTCTCCGGCACGCGCCCGAACCTAGCCGCGGAAGGCCGGCGCGGTCAGTCCCGCGGGCCCGCGTCGCCGTCGAGGGCCGCAAGCACCGCGGCGGCCACCCGGTCCCGGGCCGAGAGCGACAGGTGGGTCACCGTGAACGTGTCGACCACGTCGGCGCCGAGCGTCTGGCAGCGGGCGGAGTGCACGTCGCCGCCGGCGCTCTCGATGGCGGCGGCGATCCGGTGCAGCACACCGAGCCCGTCGGGGGCGCGGACCTCCAGCACCGGATCGGTGACGGCGTCGTCGATCCAGACCACGGCGGGCGGCTGCGCGGAGACCACCGGCGGGTAGCTCGCGGCCCGCTGGGCGACCCGCGCCGACAGCGCGACGGGGTCCTCCAGGCTCCGGCTCAGCTCGGCGCGCACCAATGACCAGTCCGGTCCGGTCCCGAAGCGCGGATGGGCCGCGACACGCAGCAGCGCGAAGCCGTCGACGGTCCACGACGTCAGGGTGCGGATCTCCAGTCGGTGCAGCGCCAGGATTCCCGCCACCGTGGCGATCAGCCCAGGCCGGTCGGGGCAGGCGACGTCGATCTGCTCGCCGGTCGCGACGAGCGCGACCTCCCGCGCGGCGAGCAGGGCCTGCTGGTCGGCGGACAGCGACGGCGCCGCAGGCGGGGTGCCCCCGAGCGTGGACCGAGCCCGTCGCACGAGGTCGGCGAGCAGGTCGGCCTTCCAGCGGCTCCACGCCGTCGTCCCGGTGGCCCGCGCATCCGCCTCGGTGAGGGCCGCGAGCAGGTCGAGAGTCTCGGCGTTACCGACCGCCGCGGCCACCGCGGCGATCGTCGCGGGGTCGTCGAGGTCGCGCCGCTGCGCCGTGTCGGCCAGCAGCAGGTGGTGCCGCACGAGCAGGACCAGGGTGCCGGTGTCCGCGGCGTCGAACCCGAGGCGGGGCGCCAGGCGCTCCACCACGCGGACACCGGCGTCGGTGTGGTCGCCCGGCAGGCCCTTGCCGATGTCGTGCAGCAATGCCCCGACGAGCAGCAGGTCGGGACGGCGAACGGAACGCGTGAGCGCGGCCGCCGCGCTCGCCGTCTCGAGCAGGTGCCGGTCGACGGTGAACCGGTGGTAGGCGTTGCGCTGGGGCCGGCTGCGGGTGTGCTCCCACTCGGGCAGCAGGCGCGTCCACAGCCCAGCGATGTCGTACGACTCCAGCACCGGAACGGCGGCGGCCCCCGCCGCCAGGGCGCCGACCAGCTCCTCGCGCGCGGCCGCCGGCCACGGGTCCGGCAGCGGTGGGCAGGACGCGAGCCGGGTCAGGGTGTACGGCGCCACCGGCAGGCCGGCGCGGGCGGCGGCGGCCGCGACGCGCAGCGGCAGGGTCGCGTCGTGGTCGGGATCGGCCCCCTGGGCGAGCACCACCTCGCCCTGCTGGCTGACGACGCCGTCGGCGAGCGGCTCACGCGCCGCCGGCTGCCCGCGCCGCAACAGGCGGCGCACGCCGGCCGGCGCGGCCGTGGCGCTCGGCAGCACGTGCCGCCAGGTCACGTCGAGGGTGTAGGCGATGAGCCGGCCGGCGCGCGAGACCACCCGCATGAGGTCGTCCGCGTCGGCGTACCCGAGGGCCGCAGCGACCGTGTCCTGGTCCTGCAGGCGCAGCACGTCGCCGCGCCGGCGCGCGTCGAGCTCGCCGCGCACGTCGAGCAGGAGCCGCTTCGCCGCCACCACCGCCTCACCCGGCCGGTCCGTGCGCTGCGTCGCGGCGGCCTGCCAGAGCGCCTGCGCGTCGCGCAGTCCGCCGCGCGCCTCCTTCAGCTCGGGCTCGAGGAGGTAGGCGACCTCACCGACGCGCTCGGCCCGCTCCCGCGCGTTTTCGGCCATCTCTGCCAGCCGCGCGTCGGCGTCGGCCCGCCACCGGCGCAGGTGCTGCTCGCGCAGGTCGGCGACCAGCTCCGCGCTCCCGGCCACGAGCCGGGCGTCGAGCAGCCCGACGGCGGCGCGCAGGTCGGTACGGGCCACGGCGACCGCCTCCGGCACCGTGCGGACGGCATGGTCGAGGGCGACGCCCGCGTCCCACACCGGGTACCAGACGCGGTCCGCGAGCGGTCCGATGTCGCCGCGGCCGTCGTGCAACAGCAGCACGTCCAGGTCGCTCGACGGCGTGAGCTCGCGCCTTCCGAGCGACCCGACCGCCACCAGCGCGACACCCGGCCCCGGGTCACCCAGCAGCGAAGCGAGCCACTCGTCCGCGGCCGCGGTCAGTGCGGCCCGCAGGTCGGCCCCGTGCCGCCCCGCGAAGGCGTCCGGGTCGTACGTCATCGGTCCGACGCCGTCCCGCGCGGCGGCGGGGGCGGCGGCCGGGTCCCGATGCCGGCGAGCGCCAGACCGCCGCTGTGGATCGCACCGGTCTCGTACGCCGTCTCGCCGTGCAGCACCAGGTCCATGCCGGCCTCCTGCTCGGCCGCGGAGAGGGCGCTCGTGCGGCCGGGCGACAGCACGCGGATCACGGTGCCCACCGCGAAGGTGACCACGAAGGCGTACGCCGTCACGGCGAGCACCGCCTCGACCTGGACCTCGAGCAGGTGGTCGCTGCCGCCGTACAGCAGTCCGTTGACGCCGAGGTAGTGCGCGTTGCCGAGAAAGCCCAGTGCGACCATGCCGATGAGTCCGCCGACGAGGTGCACGGCGACCACGTCGAGCGAGTCGTCGAACCCGAGCCGGAACTTCAGCCGCGTGGCCCACGCGCAGATCACGCCGGCGAGCACGCCGATCGCGATCGCTCCGGACGGGGAGACGAAGGCGCACGCCGGGGTGATGGCGACGAGACCGGCGACCGCTCCGGAACCCGCACCGAGCGTGGTGGCGTGCCCGTCGCGGACGCGCTCGACGACCGACCAGCCGAGCAGGGCGGCGGCCGCGGCGACGTTGGTGTTGAGGAACGGGACGACGGCTCCGCGGGCGGACAGAGCAGCGCCCGCGTTGAACCCCAGCCAGCCGAACCACAGCAGCCCCGCGCCGAGGAGCACGAGGGGCACGTTGTGCGGCCGCATCTGCTCGTGCGGCCACCCCTTGCGCCGGCCCAGTACCAGGCACATCGCCAGGCCGGCCGCACCCGCGTTCGTCTCGACGACCGTTCCCCCGGCGAAGTCCTCGACCCCCCGCGTCGCGAGCCAGCCGTACGGGTCGAACACCCAGTGCGCGACGACGGCGTAGTCGACGACCCCCCAGACCGCGACGAACACGAGGAAGGCGCCGAACCTCCACCGGTCGGCGGTCGCCCCCACGATCACGGCGGGCGTGATGATCGCGAACATCAGCTGGAACGCCACGAACACGTACAGCGGGATCGCCAGCGACGGCAGGCCCGGTACGCCGGAGTCCGGATGCTTCAGGAACGCGAAGTGCAGCCCCCCGATGAAGGCGTTACCGCTCGCGCCGCGGCCCTTGTCGAACGCCAGGCTGAAGGTGAACAGCACCCACAGCACGCTGACGATGCCCATCGCCATGTAGTTCTGCATGAGCATGCCGAGCACGTTCTTGGCCCGGACCATCCCGCCGTAGAACAGCGCGAGGGCCGGGGTCATCAGCAGCACCAGCGCCGCGGCCACCAGCATCCAGGCGGTGTCTCCCGCATCGACCTTGGGCGGCGCGTACGGATTGCCGGTCGTCAGTGCCGCGAGGGCAAGGGGATGTACGACAGGCACAAGACCGCAGCGTGCCGAGGGCGTGTTTCGGTCTGCGGTCCCGGATGTTTCGGCGGGATGAACCCCGTCGCCTACAGCGCGTCCGGCCCCCGCTCGCCGGTGCGGACCCGCACGACGGTCTCGACCGGCGTCACCCACACCTTCCCGTCGCCGATCGAACCGGTCGCCGCGGCCGAGACCACGACGTCGACAGCGCGGTCGGCATCGTCGTCGTCGAGCAGGACCTCCACCCGCACCTTCGGCACGAAGTCGATCGTGTACTCGGCTCCGCGGTAGACCTCGGTGTGCCCCTTCTGCCGACCGAAGCCCTGCACCTCCGAGACCGTGATTCCCTTGACCCCGAAGGTTTCCAGGGCGGTCTTCACGTCGTCCAGCTTGAACGGCTTGATGATGGCGGTGAGCAGCCTCATGTCTCGTCTCCCGTCGTGACCGGCACAGCATGGCCTGTGGGCGGCGGCGGCGGATGGGCGGCGCCGATCCCCGCGAGGGCGAGCCCGCCGCTGCGGATCGCTCCCGTCTCGTACGCCGTCTCTCCGTGCAGGGCGAGGTCCATACCCGCGTCCTGCTCCTCGTCGGTCAGCGCGCTCGTACGGTTCGCGCTGAGCCGCGAGATCGCGGTCCCGAGCACGTAGGACACCACGAACGAGTACGCGACGACGGCGGCCACGGCCTCGACCTGCACGAGCAGCAGGTGGCCTCCGCCGCCGTACAGGAGTCCGTTGGCACCGGCGAAGTGGGCGTTGCCGAGGAAGCCGATCGACAGCGCACCCACGATCCCGCCCAGCAGGTGGACGGCGACGACGTCGAGGGAGTCGTCGAAGCCCAGGCGGAACTTGAGCGGGGTGGCCGACGAACAGGCCGCGCCGGCCACGACGCCGAGCAGGATCGAGCCCAGCGGCGAGACGTACGCGCAGGCCGGGGTGATCGCGACCAGTCCCGCGACGGCACCGGACGCGGCACCGAGCGTCGTCGCCCGCCCGTCGCGCAGGCGTTCGACGGCGAGCCAGCCCAGCATGGCGGCTGCGGTGGCGGTGTTCGTCGTCAGGAAGGGCACGGCCGCGCCGCGGGCCGAGAGCGCCGAGCCGGCGTTGAAGCCGAACCACCCGAACCACAGCAGGCCCGCGCCGAGCAGGACGAAGGGCACGTTGTGCGGCCGCATCTGCTCGTGCGGCCAGCCCTTCCTTCGACCGAGCACCAGGCACATCGCCAGCCCGGCGGCACCGGCGTTCGCGTGCACGACCGTCCCGCCGGCGAAGTCCTCCGCCCCGCGGACGAACAGCCAGCCGTACGGGTCGAAGACCCAGTGCGCGACGACGGCGTAGTCGACGACGGCCCACACCGCGACGAACGCGACGAACGCACCGAACTTCCAGCGGTCGGCGGTGGCGCCCACGATGAGCGCCGGCGTGATGATCGCGAACATCAGCTGGAACGCCACGAACACGTACAGCGGGATGGCCAGCGACGGATAGCCGGGGACCCCGGAGCCCGGGTGCTTCAGGAACGCGAAGTGCAGCCCGCCGATGAACGCGTTCCCGCTCGCGCCCGGCCCCTTGTCGAACGCCAGGCTGAAGGTGAACAGCACCCACAGCACGCTGACGATGCCCATGACGACGTAGTTCTGCATGAGCATGCCGAGCACGTTCTTGGCCCGGACCATCCCGCCGTAGAAGAACGCCAGGCCCGGTGTCATCAGCAGGACCAGGGCGGACGCGACGAGCATCCAGGCCGTGTCGCCCGCGTTCGTCGTGGGCGGTGTGTACGGGCCGCCGGCGGCCACGGACGCCACCGTCGCAGGCATCAGCAGGTGCATGGACCGCACGGTGCCGGTGGGGTGTTTCGATCATCGGCCGGGCGTGTTACCGCCCGGTGAACGTTCGGTCAGGCCGCCGGGACGCCGAGGATCGCGTCGACGAACGCCTCGGCCTCGAACGGCGCGAGGTCGTCGGGCCCTTCGCCCAGCCCGACGAGCTTCACCGGGACCCCGAGCGCGCGCTGCACCGCGATCACGATGCCGCCCTTGGCCGTCCCGTCGAGCTTGGTGAGCACGATGCCGGTGACGGTGACGGCATCGGTGAACACGCGGGCCTGGGTCACGCCGTTCTGGCCGGTCGTCGCGTCCAGCACCAGCAGGCATTCGGTGACGGGGGCCTGCTTCTCCACGACCCGCTTGACCTTGCCCAGCTCGTCCATGAGGCCGGCCTTGGTGTGCAGCCGCCCGGCCGTGTCCACGAGGACGGCGTCGACGCCGTCGTCGGCGCCCTTCTTGACCGCCTCGAACGCCACGCTGGCCGGGTCCCCGCCCTCGGCCCCGCGCACCGTCTCGGCACCGACCCGCTCCCCCCAGGTCTGCAGCTGGTCCGCCGCGGCCGCGCGGAACGTGTCGGCGGCGCCGAGCACGACCCTGCGTCCGTCGGCGACGAGCACCCGGGCGAGCTTGCCGCACGTCGTGGTCTTACCGGTGCCGTTGACGCCGACCACCAGCAGGACGGCGGGCGTGCCGTCCTGGGGGGCCGTCGCGAGGCTCCGGTCGAGGCTGGTCCCGACCTGCGCCAGCAGCTCGTCGCGCAGCAGCGTGCGCAGACCCTCGGGCGTACGGATACCGAGGACCCGGACCTTCTCCTGCAAGGCCGTCACGATGTCGGCCGTCGCGGCGACGCCCACGTCCGCGAGCAGGAGGGTCTCCTCGACCTCGTCCCAGGCGTCGTCGTCGAGGTGGTCCCGGCTGAGCACCGTGAGCAGGCTCCGGCCGAGCGCGCTCTCACTGCGGGCGAGCCGACCACGCAGCCGGACGAGCCGGCCCGCCGTGGGCGCGGGGACGTCGCGCACGGCGCCGACCGTCTCCCCGGGGCCCGCCTCGGGTTCGGCAGGGGCGGGGGCGGCGGCCGGGTGGGGTGCGGCACGCGTGTCCGGCGGCGGCGGCGTGGCCGGCGGGCGAGGCGGTGCGGGCACCGGAACCGTCACGGCGCCGCGGCGGCGCCGCAGCCCGGTGACGACGAAGCCGGCCGACGCGAGCAGCGCGAGCGCGGCGATGACGATGACGAGGATCACGAGGTCCACGTACCGATCCTGTCAGGCACGTCGGCACGCGGGGGTGGGGCGGGGGGCGGCGGAGCCCGGCTGCGTCAGGCCGGCTCGCGTTCCCGCAACCGCTGGCTGATGACCGTGGAGATGCCGTCGCCGCGCATGCTCACGCCGTAGAGCGCGTCCGCGACCTCCATGGTGCGCTTCTGGTGGGTGATGACGATCAGCTGGCTGGCCTCGCGCAGGCCGTCGAGGCACCGCAGCAGGCTCTGCAGGTTCCGGTCGTCGAGCGCTGCCTCGACCTCGTCGAGCACGTAGAACGGCGACGGTCGGGCCCGGAAGATCGCGACGAGCAGTGCGATCGCCGCCAGCGAGCGCTCCCCGCCCGACAGGAGCGACAGCCGGCTGACCTTCTTGCCGGCCGGCTTGGCGACCACGTCGATGCCGGTGGCCATGATGTCGTCCGGCTCGGTCAGCTCGAGGTGACCCGACCCGCCCGGGAACAGCAGTCCGAAGACCTCCTGGAACTCGCGGGCGGTGTCCTCGAAGGCGCTGCGGAACACCGCCTCGATGTGCTCGTCGACGTCCCGCACGATCGCGAGCAGGTCGCGGCGGGTGCGGGTCAGGTCCTCGAGCTGGCCGGCGAGGAACGCGTGCCGCTCCTCCATGGCAGCGAACTCCTCGAGGGCGAGCGGGTTCACCCGGCCCAGCTGGGCGAGCTGGCGGTCGGCCTGCTGCGCCCGCCGGGTCTGCACCTCCCGGTCGTACGGCGTCGGCCGGGCGCCGTCCGGGGCGTCCGCGTCGGGCGGGACCGACAGGTGCGGGCCGTACTCGGCCAGCAGGGCTTCGGCGTCGACGCCGTACTCCTCCGCGGCGCGCTGCTCGAGGGACTCGATCCGCAGCCGCTGCTCGGCGTGCGCCACCTCGTCGCGGGTCGCGGCGTCGCGCAGCACGTCCAGGTCCTCGGCGAGCCGGCGGGCATCGGCGCGGACGGCGAGCAGCTCGCCCTCGCCGACGGTGCGCGCCGCGGCGGCCTGCTCCCGGGCGGCGGCGGCCTCGGCCAGCGAACCCTCCGCGACACCCAGCGCGGTGGCGGCCAGCGCGGCGATCCGGGTAGCGGCCGAGGCGCCGGCGCTCCGCCGCTCGGCCGCGGCGGTGAGCGCGGCCCGGGCGTCGCGCTCGGCCTGCGCGGCCCGCTCCAGCTGCTCGGCGCGCCCGGCCAGGGCGCGCACGCGCTCCTCACCGGTCCGGACCGCGAGCCGGGACTCGATCTCCTGCGCCCGCGCCGCCGACACCGCCTCGACCAACCGGTCCCGCGCAGCCGGGTCCGGCTCGGCGGCCGGCTCGCCGGACTCGTCGGGTACGTCCGCGAGCCGCGCCCGCAGCTCGGCGAGCCGCGCCACGTCCTGCTCGTACGCGGCACGGGCCTCGGCCTCCTGCTGCTCGAGGTGCTCCGCGTCGGCCGCGGCGGCGGATGCCGCGGCGGCGAGGCGGCCGAGCTCGTCGGCGGTCGCGGCCATGCGCGCGTCCGACTCGTGCAGGGCCGCCAGCGCCGCCTCGACCTCCGCAGCCGCCCCCGCCTGGCGACCGCGCGCGTCCGCCAGGGCCGCCTCGGCAGCGTCCAGGCGCGCCTCGGCGTCCGCCGTCCGAACCCGGGCCTCGTCCAGCGACGCGCTGACTTCGATCTGGGACGGGGCGCTGGCCGAGCCGCCGCTGACCCAGTCGGCGCCGATCAGGTCACCCGCCCGCGTGACCGCGCGCAGTCGCGGGTCCCGCTCGACGACGCGGACGGCCTCGTCCACGTCGTCGACCACGACCACGCCCGCCAGCGCGCGGCGGACCGGGCCGAGCAGGTCAGCGCGGCCCTCGACGAGCTCGACCGCCCAGTGCCCGGCCGGAGCAGCCCGGTCCGGGAGGGGCTCCTCGCCGCCCGTCACGACCAGGCCCGCGCGCCCCCCGTCCTCGGCCTTGAGGCTGGCGAGTGCACGGCCGGCCGCCGCCAGGCCGCCGACGACGACCGCGTCGGCCCAGGCGCCGAGCGCGGCCGCGACCGCGGCCTCCGCGCCGGGCCGGACCACGAGCAGCGAGGCCACCGCGCCGAGGACGTCGTCGCGGGCCAGCAACAGTCCGGCCCCGTCCGGCCCGGGCGCGGTCAGCGCAAGGGCGTCCGCCCGGGCCGCCCAGGACGCGCGGTCGCGTTCGGCGGTGCGGACCGCTTCCTGCAGGGCCTCCACCTCGCCGTCCGCGTGCCGCGCGGCGGCGATGGCCCGCTCGTGCCGCTGGTCGAGTCCCTGCTCGCCGGCGTCCAAGGCTCCGGCGTCGGCCTCCACCGCGGCCCGGGCCTGCGCGGCCGCCTCCGCCGCGGCGTGCGCCTGCTGCGCGCGGTCGCGCAATCGGGCGAGCGCGCCGTCGGCAGCCTCGATGCGGCCGGCGAGGGCGGACGCCTCGCCGGCCAGACGCGCGATGCCCTCGCGCCGGTCGGCGGCCGCACGGGCCGCGCTGGCCAGCGCCTGCTCGGCCGACGCCAACGCCGACTCGGCCTCCTGGCGCCGGATCACGACCGCCTCCAGCGCGTCCCGGTCGGCGGCGAGGGCGGCAGCGGTCTGCGCCTCGGCCGCGCGCGCATCCCGGGCCTCGGCGTCGGTCTCGTCCGGGTCGCGGCCGGTGCGCCGCTCGACGGGGTCGGCGAGGTGGCGAGCCCGCTCGGCGGCCAGCGCCTGCAGCCCGCGCAGGCGCTCGACCGTGCTCGACAGGCGGAAGTACAGGTCCTGCGCGCCGGCGGCCTGCGGCGCGGCCGCAGCGACGTCGGCTTCCAGCGACGCCTCCCGGAGGCGTACCTGGGCCAGCTCCTGCTCGACCGCGTCGCGCCGCGCCAGCGCGGACCGCTGGTCGGCGAGCTCCTCCGCCAGTGCCTCCCGCAGCACCGTCAGGTCGTCGGCCAGCAGCCGGAGCCGCGCGTCGCGCAGCGCCGCCTGGATCGCCCCGGCGCGGCGGGCGATCTCGGCCTGCCGGCCCAGCGGCCCGAGCTGGCGGCGCAGCTCGCCGGTCAGGTCGGTGAGGCGCGCGATGTTCGTCGCCGTGGCCTCGACCTTCCGCAGCGCCTTCTCCTTGCGCTTCCGGTGCTTGAGAACGCCGGCGGCCTCCTCGACGTAGGCCCGGCGGTCCTCGGGGCGGGCCTGCAGCACCGCGTCGAGCTGACCCTGCCCCACGATCACGTGCAGCTCGCGGCCGATGCCCGAGTCGCTCATCAGCTCCTGCACGTCGAGCAGGCGGCACGGGGTCCCGTTGATGGCGTACTCGCTCTCGCCGGAGCGGTAGAGCAGCCGGCTGATGCTCACCTCGGTGAACTCGACCGGCAGCGCGCCGTCGCTGTTGTCGATCGTGAGCGTCACCTCGGCGCGCCCGAGCGCCGGCCGGTCCGGGGTGCCGGCGAAGATGACGTCGCTCATCTGCCCGCCGCGCAGGGCCTTGGCCCCCTGTTCGCCGAGGACCCAGGCGATCGCGTCGACGACGTTCGACTTGCCCGAACCGTTGGGTCCCACCACGCACGTCATGCCCGGTTCGAACCGGAACGTCGTCGAGCCGGCGAAGGACTTGAAGCCCTTCACGGTCAGAGTCTTGAGGTGCACCGGCGGGGAACGCTCCTGCTGCTCGAGACGCGCGTACGGGCGGGGAAGCCGGACCGCGCGAGAGTACCTGCCCGTGCGGCCGGACCGGCCCCGGACACACGACAGGGTGCCTCCGGATCCGGAGACACCCTGGAAGCGGTGGGCGCGGCGCTCAGGTCAGCGCGGGCTCCCGGCGGGCGCTGTCCTCGTGCGCATCGAGGACGACGGTCGCGGCGGCGAGGACGTCGTTCTCGGCCCGCGTGCGGTCGAGCTCGGCCTCGAGATCGCGTACTCGCGTGCGCAGTGCCCGCAACTCGGCGATCAGGCGGGGGTCGGTGGGGGTGGTCGCGAAACCGAGCAGGGCCTTGGCCATCTGTGTGTTCCTCCACGTTGAGAAACCGGTGCGCTCCTGCACGGGCCGGCGCACGACACGTCGGAACCCTGAGGGACGAACTCCGGGGGCGTCCGGAAGGCGCGCTCCCCGACCCCTTGAGGGTCCCACGCGGTCACGATCAGGTCAAGATGACCGCTACCGCTCACGGAAGCCGCGCAGGTCACCGCGGGCCGCCCCGAATCGGTGTACGACGCCCGTCACCCGGCCGGGTGCGCCGGGCCCGGACAGCTGCGCGAGCAGCCGGTCGAGGTTCGTCCGCGCGCCTTCGGCCACCACCTCCACGCGTCCGTCGTCCAGGTTGGTGGCGGTCCCCACCAGGTGCAGCTCGAGGGCGCGGGCCCGGACCCACCAGCGGAACCCCACGCCCTGTACGTGCCCGCGCACCCAGGCGGTGAGCCGCTCGTTCACCAGTGGGCTCGCCGCGGCCGCGGCTGGCAGCGCGGGCAGGAGTACGACGAGCGGTTCAGGAACGGCTCCCTCCGGATCTGGGCGCCGCAGCGCGGGCAGCCGAGCCCGCCTCGGCCGTACACCGCAAGCTCGCGCTCGAAGAGCCCGCTGACCCCCTCGACCGACACGTACAGCGCGTCGAAGCTGGTACCCCCGGCGGCGAGCGCCTCGCCCAGCACCGCGCGGACGGCAGCGAGCAGCCGCGCGATCACCGGTGCGGTCAGGGTCTCGGTCGGCCGGGCGTAGTGCAGGCGGGCGCGCCACAGCGACTCGTCCGCGTAGATGTTGCCGATGCCGGACACGAGGGTCTGGTCCAGCAGTGCTCGCTTCACGCCGGTACGACGCCGGCGCAACGCGGCGGCGAAGGCCGCGGCGTCGAAGAGCGGGTCGAGCGGGTCCCGGGCGATATGCCGGACGGCGGCCGGGACACGGCCGCCCGCTCCGTCGGCGACGAGCGGCTCGAGCGCGACGCCGCCGAACGTGCGCTGGTCGACGAAGCGCAGCTCCCGGCCATCGTCGCCGAACGTGAACCGGACCCGCAGGTGATCCTGATCGGGAGCGTCCGGCGGGACGACGAGCAGCTGCCCGCTCATGCCGAGATGGGCCACGAGCGCCTCCGGCTCGCCGTCCAGCGGGAGCCAGAGGTACTTGCCGCGGCGCGAGGCCGCGACCAGGGTCCGTCCGGCCAGCCGCGCCGCCAGGTCGGGCCCCCCGGGCGCGTGGCGCCGCGCCGCTCTCGGGTGCAGCACCTCGACCCGCTCGACGCGCCGGCCGGACACGCCTCGGTCGAGGCCGCGGCGCACGACCTCCACCTCGGGCAGTTCCGGCATGCCTCGACGGTACGGGTACCGCGGGTCAGGCGCTGTCGGTGTCCAGGCGGCGCCAGGCCGCTTCGGCCGCGCGCTGCTCGGCCTCCTTCTTGCTGGGTCCTTCGCCGTGACCCGACGGCCTGCCCCCCAGGAGGACGGTCGCCCGGAACTGCTTGGCGTGGTCCGGGCCGGACTCCTCCACGACGTACTCGGGCACGCCCAGGTCCTGCTCGGCGGCCAGCTCCTGCACCGATGTCTTCCAGTCGAGTGCCGCGCCCAGCCCCGCGGCGACGGCGAGGAGCGGGTCGAAGAGGCGATGCACGACGTCGGACGCGTCGGCGAGGCCGCCGGTCAGCCACACCGCGCCGAGCGTCGCCTCGAGAGTGTCGGCGAGGATGCTCGCCTTGTCCCGCCCGCCGGTGGTCTCCTCGCCGCGCCCCAGCCGCACGTGCCGGCCGAGGTCGAGCTCACGCGCCACGCGGGCGAGCGCGCGCATGTTGACCACCGACGCCCGCATCTTGGCCAGCTGCCCCTCCGGGAGGTCGGGGTGGCGACGGTAGATCTCGTCGGTGACGATCAGCCCGAGCACCGCATCCCCGAGGAACTCGAGGCGCTCGTTGGTCGGCAGGCCGCCGTTCTCGTACGCGTAGGAGCGGTGCGTGAGTGCGAGGTCGAGCAGCGCGGGGTCGATCCGCGTCCCCAGCGCGGCTTCGAGCTCGTGCTCCTCGCTCGGGTTGCCCGCCATCCGCCCGGCTCCCCCCTTCGCTCAGTCGTACAACCGCTGGGCCGTGTGATCGGCCAGCTCCCCCATCGTCGTCACCCGCGCCAGGACCTCGTCGTCGATCGCGACTCGCGGGTACTGCGGCCGCAGCATCTCCTCGACCACCTCGGCGATCTCCACCCGGTCGATGCTGTCGGCGTCGGTGAACGGGTAGTCCCGCCCCACCCTCGTCTCCCCGAGGTCCAGGACGAGCGCCACCGCCGCGGCCACCACGGCGTCCACGGCGGACACGTCCACCGCGGACGGGTCCGCTGCGGACACCGCTTCAGACAGCGATGACCTGCCGCTTGTTGTACGTGCCGCAGGTCGGGCACGCGGTGTGCTGCAGCTTGGGCTGGCGGCAGCGGTCGCACGTCGAGGTCGCCGGGGCGACCGCCTTCCACTGGCTGCGCCGGGAGCGCGTGTTGCTGCGCGACATCCGTCGCTTCGGTACCGCCACGTCGTCAGTCCTCCTGCATCAGGCCGCGCAGGCTGGCCCAGCGCGGGTCGTGCTCGTCGTGCGTGTGGTCGTTCTCGACGTCGTCGAGCCGGGCACCACAGGTCGTGCAGAGCCCGCCGCAGTCGGGCCGGCACAGCGGGCTCGCCGGAAGCGCGAGCACCACCGCGTCGCGCAGCGGTTGCTCCAGGTCGAGCAGGTCGCCGTCGAGGCGCGAGACCTCGTCGTCGTCCGTGCGGTCGCCCGACGTGCGCGCGTACCGCTCGGCCTGCTCAGGGTAGGCGTAGAGCTCGGTGAAGCCGACCGCCAGCACGTCGCGGACCTCGTCGAGGCACCGCGCGCACTCCCCCGCCGTCGGTGCCGTCACCTGGGCGGTGACGAGCACCCCGTCGAGAACAGCCTCGAGCCGGACACCGAGCTCGAGGTCTGCGCCCGCAGGGATCCGGACGAGGTCCCGGCCGAGCCCCTCCGGCGCCGGCACCGTCCACGCGCCCTCCCACATCGAGCCCGGCCGCCGGCCCAGCGGCCGCGTGTCGAGGACGAGCGGTCGGCGGGGGTCGGGGGTGATCGAAGCAGTGGGTGTCACGACAGTCCTAGCGACGGCGAGTCCGTACGGGCAGGCCAGCCGGACAGCCTAGCCGAAACCTGCGGGCGTGCGCGCCGGCGCCGGCGCGCGCGGGTCAGGCGTCGTCGGCGGCGTTGTGGTCGCCGCGCAGGTCACCGTCGTCGGCCCGGCCGTGGAGCTTGTCCCGGCCGCGCTCGACGGCCGAGAGCGTCTTGTGCAGCACGACCTCGAAGTTGGCGAGCTTGCCGTCGACGTAGTCCTCGACCTCGAGCCGCATGAGCCGCGCCGACTCCTGGGCGTCCTCGAGCAGCGCGTCGGCCTGGCGGCGCGCCTCCACGGTGACCTCGCTGCGGCTGACCAGCCGGGCCCGCTCGGCCTTCGCCTTCGCGATGATGGCGTCAGCCTCGGTCTGCCCGTCCTGTACGACCGACGCCCGGTCGCGCAGCACGTGGTCGGCTTCGGCGATCTCGGCCGGCAGCAGCTGGCGTACCTCGTCGATGAGCGCGAGAACCTCACTGCGCGGCAGCACGCACGACGACGAGAGCGGCATCGCCTTCGCCGACTCCACCAGCGCGGTCAGGTCGTCGAGTCGCGCGTGCACATCAGCCATGCGCAGAGGTTACGACCGCGGGCGCCGATGGCCCACATCGTGCGCAGCACCGCGGGGAGCGGGTCAGGCTCCGCGCCGTGCCGTCAGCCGCTCGAGGACGACGTCGGGGACCAGGTGGGCCACGTCGCCGCTCGCCATGGCCACCTCCTTGACCAGCGAGGAGGACAGGAACGAGTACTGCGGGTTGGTGTGCATGAACAGCGTCTCGATGCCGGCCAGCGAGTGGTTCATCTGCG
>DASVGV010000156.1:0-5148 GCA_036379355.1 Mycobacteriales bacterium
GCCGAGACCGTCGTCCTCGTAGGAGTTGGCGGTCATGTAGCCCTCGGCGCCGGCGACCGCGAACGACACGGTGCGACCGTTGCGGTTCTTCGGCAGCCGCTTGCGGGTCGGCCGGTTCTCGACGACGACCTTCGGCTCCGCGCTGCCGGCGCTGCTGCCGGCGGACAGCGGCTGGCCGACCTTGCAGTTGTCGCGGTAGATCGCGAGTGCCTTGAGGCCGAGCTTCCAGCCCTGGTAGTAGATCTCCTCGATGTCCTCGATGCTCGCCGTCTCGGGCATGTTGACGGTCTTCGACAGCGCGCCGGAGATGAACGGCTGGATGGCCGCCATCATCCGCACGTGCCCCATCGGGGAGATCGAGCGCACGCCCATCGCGCAGTCGAACACCTCGTAGTGCTCGGGCTTGAGCCCCGGCGCGTCGACGACGTGGCCGTGCTCGGCGATGTGCTCGACGATCGCCTCGACCTGCTCCTCCTGGTAGCCGAGTGCGCGGAGCGCCCGCGGCACGGTCTGGTTCACGATCTGCATCGAACCGCCGCCGACCAGCTTCTTGAACTTGACGAGTGCGAGGTCCGGCTCGAGACCCGTCGTGTCGCAGTCGAGCATGAAGCCGATCGTTCCCGTAGGCGCGATCACGCTCGCCTGGGCGTTGCGCCAGCCGTTCTTCTCCCCCAGGGCGATGCCGTCGTGCCAGGCCTTCGCGGCCAGCTGCAGGACGCGGGTGTCGTCGGCACTGATCGGCCGCACGTTGTCGACCGCGGCGGCATGCTTGCGCATGACCCGCTGGTGACCCGCGGCGTTCCGGGCGTAGCCGTCGTACGGGCCGACGACCCCAGCCAGCTCGGCGGATCGCTTGTAGGCAGTACCGGTCATCAGCGCGGTGATCGCGGCCGCGACGACGCGACCGCCTTCGGAGTCGTACGCGTGCCCGGTGGCCATGAGCAGCGCACCGAGGTTGGCGTAGCCGATGCCCAGCTGCCGGTAGGCACGCGTGGTCTCGGCGATCGGCTGGGTCGGGAAGTCGGCGAAGCAGATCGAGATGTCCATGGCCGTGATGACCAGCTCGACGACCTGGGCGAACCGCACGCCGTCGAAGGTGCCGTCGTCGCGCAGGAACTTCAGCAGGTTGAGGCTGGCGAGGTTGCACGACGAGTTGTCCAGGCTCATGTACTCCGAGCACGGGTTGGACGCGGTGATCCGGCCGGACTCGGGGTTGGTGTGCCAGTCGTTGATGGTGTCGTCGTACTGGATGCCGGGGTCCGCGCACTCCCACGCCGCGGTCGCGATCTTGCGCCAGAGCGACTTCGCGTCGACGGTCTCGAGGACGCGGCCATCGGTGCGGGCCCGGAGGCCGAACTCGCGGTTCTCCTGCACGGCACGCATGAACTCGTCGGACACGCGGACGGAGTTGTTGGCGTTCTGGTACTGGACGCTCGTGATGTCCTCGCCGCCGAGGTCCATGTCGAACCCCGCGTCGCGCAGGGCGCGGATCTTGTTCTCCTCCTTGGCCTTCGTCTCGACGAACTCGACGATGTCGGGGTGATCGACGTCCAGGACGACCATCTTCGCCGCGCGGCGGGTGGCGCCTCCCGACTTGATCGTCCCGGCGGACGCGTCGGCGCCGCGCATGAAGCTGACCGGGCCGGACGCCGTCCCGCCAGACGAGAGCAGCTCCTTCGAGGACCGGATCCGGGACAGGTTCAGGCCGGCCCCCGAGCCACCCTTGAAGATCATCCCCTCCTCGCGGTACCAGTTGAGGATCGAGTCCATCGTGTCGTCGACGGCGAGGATGAAGCACGCGCTGACCTGCTGCGGGGCGTCCGTCCCGACGTTGAACCAGACCGGCGAGTTGAACGAGAAGACCTGGTGGAGAAGGGCCCAGGTGAGCTCGTGCTCGAACAGGGTGGCGTCCTCGGTGCTGGCGAAGTAGCCGTGCTCGACGCCGGCGGCGACGTAGGTGCCGACGACGCGGTCGATGAGCTGCTTGAGGCTCCACTCCCGCGCGTCGCTGCCCACGGCACCGCGGAAGTACTTCGTGGTGACGATGTTCGCCGCGTTGACCGACCAGAAGTCCGGGAACTCCACCCCGCGCTGCTCGAAGTTGACGCTGCCGTCCCGCCAGTTGGTCATGACGACGTCCCGGCGCTCCCACGTGACGTCGTCGTACGGGTGCACGCCGGGCGTGGTGTGGATGCGGTCGACCCGCAGCTTGGCCCGGCTGCGGCCGCGGCTGGGGCTGGTCGATCCGCTGACGGTCTCGGTCATGCGCGCTTCTCCTGGTCTTGGCTCTGAGTTGTCAACGCGCTGCGGCGCGTGGGCAGTCCTGGGTGTGCGGGCGGATGTCGTCAGGCGCCCGCTGGGGCCGGTTGGGGAAGGTGGCTGGGCTGGTCGTCGGGGTGGGGCGGCGTGCCGTCGATCTCGTGGCGCAGCAGCGCGATCTCGCTCTCGAAGTCGGCCAGCGAGTCGAAGCTGCGGTAGACGGAGGCGAAGCGCAGGTAGGCGACCTCGTCGAGCTCGCGCAGCGGCCCGAGGATGGCGAGACCGACCTCGTGGGCGGGGACCTCGCAGGCGCCGCCGATGCGCACCGTGTCCTCGACCTGCTGAGCGAGGCGGGCGAGCGCGTCCTCGTCGACCGGCCGGCCCTGGCAGGCCTTCCGGACGCCGGCGATCACCTTGTCGCGGCTGAACGGCTCGGACGTACCGCTTCGCTTGAGCACCTGGAGGGAGACCGACTCGACGGTCGTGAAGCGCCGACCGCATTCCTGGCAGGCGCGGCGGCGGCGCACGACGGTGCCGTCGTCGCCGTCCCGGCTGTCGAGGACTCTGCTGTCGCCATCGCGGCAGAACGGGCAGCGCACGGGTGGTTCGCCTCCTGGTCGGGGCCGGCCGACCCGGCCGTCCACAGGTGCGGATCAACCGGATCGCCCGCGCCTCTGTGGATGGGAGCGGGGACCTCGGTGGACAAGGTGTGGTTCCCCGCGTGCACAAGATGTGGACGACTTACAGTGGTGTAACTACTAGATGCAGGGGTGCGAAGGTAGGCCAGGCCGCGGCGGGGCGCAAGGCTTTCCGGCACTTGTCTCGTGCGAAACTTTGCAAGCACTGCGCCGGCGGGTCAGCTCGGCAGAAGCAACCGCTGCCCGACCTGCACGGATGCGCCGGACAGGTGGTTGACCGCGCGCAGCTGGCTGACGACGATCCGCGTGTCGCGGTCGGGTGCCACGCGCGCGGCGATGCTCCAGAGCGTGTCGCCGGGCTGCACCACGGTGGATGCGGTGCTCGCGGTCGCCGCGTGCGAGCTCGTAGCGCGGCCGGCGACGAACCCCCCGATCAGGAGCAGCGCCAGCAGGACCAGGACGAGCAGGACGCGGCCGCGGCGAGTGAGCCGGAGCGGACCGGCGGGCGCCGGCACGCGCGACCGCCGAGTGCGGCGCGGCGCCGGGACTGGCGTCGCGGCGGCCTCCAGGACGGGGCGGGAGATCGTCGTCGTAGGCATGGCAGGCTCCTCGTACTCATCCGAACGATTGTTCGATCGAACGTCTGTGCGATGTCTACCCGACGGGTACGACAGAATCCAGCGACACGGCCCACAATCTTCGAACAGGTGTTTGATCCGGCCCCGCTCCGTCGCTAGCGTGAAGCCCATGACGACCTCCGGCTCCCGCCGACCCCGCGCCACCTCCGGCCGCGCCCAGGTGCACGACCTCCCTGACGGCCCACCCGACGCCGCCGGTCTCACCCCGCGCCAGCGGCGCGTGCTGGAGGTCATCCGCGATGCGGTGGCCCAGCGCGGCTACCCCCCGTCCGTTCGGGAGATCGGCGAGGCGGTGGGCCTCACGTCGTCGTCCTCGGTGGCCCACCAGCTCAAGACGCTGCAGGCGAAGGGCTACCTGCGACGGGACCCGAACCGGCCGCGTGCCGTCGAGGTGCTTCCGCCCGGTGACGACGAGGCCGACGTGCGGGCCGCGCGGCCGGCGCCGGCGTACGTGCCGGTCGTGGGCCGCATCGCCGCCGGCGCGCCCGTGCTCGCCGAGGAGGCCGTCGAGGACGTCTTTCCCCTCCCGCGCGAGCTCGTGGGCACCGGCACCCTGTTCCTGCTCAAGGTGGTGGGCGAGTCGATGGTCGACGCCGGGATCGTCGACGGGGACTGGGTCGTCGTGCGCCAGCAGCCGTCCGCGGAGAACGGCGAGATCGTCGCAGCCATGATCGACGGCGAGGCAACGGTGAAGACATTCAAGCGCAAGGCAGGGCGCGTGTGGCTCCTGCCGCACAATGCGGCCTTCCAGCCGATCCCCGGGGACGACGCCCTCATCCTCGGGCGCGTGGTGTCCGTGCTGCGCAAGGTCTGACCGCCGGCTTCGCCCCGGCTATGGCACGTGGCCGAGCGCGACTTGCCCGGACCACCGCGAACAGAACCGCGCCCCGCGCGCAGGGTCACCTGCAGTGGGCGGCTCAGCCCACAAGCCCCGCGTGCGCCTCTCGGACGTGCAGGGTCGTCAGCGCGGGCAACGTCCGGACCGGACCACCGGGCACGGTCTGTGGGCCGAAGGTTCCGAATGGCGTCACCACGCTGTAGGTCGCTCCGTACTCGATGCGGGCCGTGACTGTGTAGTCGCCGGCGGCACTGTACGTGTGGCGCGCAGAGCCATCGGGCGGGCCGGCGCCAGGGTCGTTCGTGACCAGAGTGGCACCGTCGCCGAACGACCAGTCGTAACGGGTCGCAGCGACCGAGATCTGAAGGGTGTAGCCCTGACCGCCAACCGTTGCCCGCCCCGATCCCGGTGCGGTCGCACCGAAGAACGTCGGCAGGTTGACGAGTGTGGCGCTATTGGGAGGCCACGTCCGCAGCGAAGGGGGCGTCACCTGCAGGCCCGCGGCGTAACGCCGCACATCCGGTGCCACCGTTTCCGCCGAAACAACTCCCCCATCGGGTGCCACGTAGCAGTAGTTATCAACGTCCTGAAGCGCGGAGGTCGGTCCTGCCTGAAATTGAACGAGAAAGCGAACATCCGCGTTCGGACAACCTACGAACGAGCCGTCACAGTGATCACCGTCCGGACCCGCAAGGCCAGTGGCTGGTGTACACACTTGTGTGATTGTCCATCTACATTGAGCACAGGCGCGAGGGCTACGCGAACTAAGTTGCGC
>DASVGV010000157.1:0-26304 GCA_036379355.1 Mycobacteriales bacterium
CCACCGGAGCCACGCGGGTGAACCTCGGCACCGCGGCCCTGGAGGATCCCGACTGGGTCCGGCGCGCCATCGCGCGGGTCGGCGACCGGATCGCGGTGGGCCTCGACGTCCGCGGCACCACCTTGTCGGCCCGCGGCTGGACCCGCGACGGCGGTGAGCTGTTCGACGTGCTGGCCCGCCTCGACGCCGAGGGGTGCGCACGCTATGTCGTCACCGACGTCCGCCGCGACGGCACGCTCACCGGTCCCAACCTCGACCTGCTGCGCGACGTGTGCGGGCGGACGGACCGGCCGGTGGTGGCGAGCGGGGGGGTGAGCGACCTGGCCGACCTGGAGCGGCTGGCCACGCTGGAGGGTGACGGGGTCGAGGGCGTCATCGTGGGAAAGGCCCTGTACGCCAAGGCTTTCACCGTGACCGAAGCGCTCGCCGCCCTGCGGTCATGACCGTCGCGACGCGCGTGATCGCGTGCCTCGACGTCGACGCGGGCCGGGTCGTCAAGGGCGTGCGGTTCGCGGGCCTGCGGGACGCCGGCGACCCGGTCGAGCTCGCCGCCCGGTATGACGAGCAGGGGGTGGACGAGCTGGTCTTCCTCGACATCACCGCATCCAGCGGCGACCGGGAGACGACGTACGAGGTCGTCCGGCGTACCGCCGAACAGGTTTTCATCCCGCTCACCGTCGGCGGGGGAGTGCGCAGCGCCGACGACGTCGACCGGCTGCTACGTGCCGGAGCGGACAAGGTCGGTATCAACACCGCGGCCGTGCAGCGGCCGGAGCTGCTCGCCGAGTGCGCCCGCCGGTTCGGCAACCAGTGCATCGTTCTTTCGGTCGACGCCCGGCGAAACCCCAGCACTAGCAGCGGTTTCGAGGTCACGACGCACGGCGGTCGAACCGGAACGGGTCTCGACGCCGTCGAGTGGGCACGTCGGGGTGCGGAACTCGGCGCCGGCGAGGTCCTGCTCAACTCCATCGACGCGGACGGCACCACCGACGGCTACGACCTGCCGATGACCGCCGCGGTCCGCGCAGCCGTCGACGTACCGCTCATCGCCTCCGGCGGAGCGGGCCGACTTGAGGACTTCGCCCCGGCCGTCGCGGCCGGCGCCGACGCCGTCCTCGCCGCCAGCGTCTTCCACTTCGGCGTCCTGACCGTCGGCGACGTCAAGTCGGCCCTCCGCGCCGCCGGCCGCCTCGTGCGCTGACCGGCCGCACTTCCGGGACGCTGGGCAGAGTCGGGCGATGCGGGTGACGGCGGCTACGGACGGGAAGATCACTCTCTACAGCAACGCCGGCAGCATCAACCTCGTCGCCGACCTCGTCGGATACCACCTGAGCTGGCCGAGCCGGCTCAGTCCAGCTCGGCCAGGGCGGCCAACGCCGAGCGCAGCCGGCTCACCCCCGGCCGGCCGATCTTCTCGGCCAAGGCGGCGTCGACCGACTCGGTTGCCGCCCGGGTAGCCGTCGCGGCCGCCCGGCCGCGCTCGGTGAGGTCGACGACGACGCGCCTGCGGTCGCCCGTGGCCGGTACACGCTCGACGTAGCCGCGCAGGACGAGCGCGTCCACCAGCTGGCTGACCGCCTGCTTCGACGTGCCCAGCCCGCGGGCCACGGTGCCAAGCCCTTCCAGCGGGCCGTTGTTCGCGATCCCGCCGACGACCCACGTCCCATGCCGCGGCATGTCGTCGAACCCGTGTGCGGCGCAGGCTGCGCGGATCGCGCGCCCGTAGGCCCGGCTACCGCTGCGCAGGAGCGCCGGCGTGACCACGTCGTCGTACCAGTGGCTCGGCATGGCTGTGAGCGTAGAAGTCAAGGACCATGACCGTCAACCTCATGGACGGGTCGGTGCTGCCGGTGCCGGCGCCGCCGGGACCGGCGACGGAGATAGCACGAACCTGCATACTCGCTGGCAGACGTCTGGGAGGATCGGGTCTCGTGCGTGGTGGCCGGGTTCTTCGCCGCGGCCTCGCGGTCCTCTGGCAGGCGGTACGGCAGGAGCCGCGCAGCTTTGCGGTGTCCCTCGTCGGCAGTGGCGTCTATGGCGGGATGATCATTCTCCAGTCGTACGTCCTCGGTGCGATCACCACTCATGTCGTCACTCCCGCGCTGGCGCAGCACCGGACCGACCGGGCGGCGCTCGCGATCAGCGTCGCGGTGATCATCGCGGTGGCGGGGTTCAAGATCGCCGGCATTGTCGCCCGGCGACTGGGCGCCGGCGTCATGCAGTACGACATGCAGGCCCGCTACCGGCGCGCCGTCACCCGCCAGTACCTGCGGCTGCCGATGTCCTGGCACGCCAAGCACCCCACCGGGGCCCTGCTGTCGAACGCGAACTCCGACGTCGAGGCCGCCTGGTACCCCGTGGCCCCGTTCCCGTTCGCCGTCGGCGTCTGCGTGATCATCGTCGTGACGATCGTCCTGCTTTTCCTGACCGACGTCGTCCTGGCCCTGGTCGGTTGCGTGGTCTTCCCGGCGATCATCGCGGTCAACAGCTTCTACGTGACCGACATGTCGCCGCGGGTGGCGCGTGCCCAGCAGCTGCGGGCCGAGGCGAGCGGCATCGCGCACGAGAGCTTCGACGGCGCGCTCGTGGTGAAGACCCTCGGCAAGGAGGACGCGGAGACCGCGCGCTTCACCGCCCGCGTCCTCGATCTGCGCGACGCCCTCATCCACCAGGGGAGGCTGCGCGGGCTGTTCGACCCGGTGCTGGAGGCGATCCCGAACCTCGGCGTACTCGTCGTCCTCCTGGTCGGGGCGACCCGCGTCAGCACCGGGACGCTCGTGCAGGTCGCTTACCTGTTCGGGTTGCTGGCCTTTCCGCTGCGCGCCATCGGCTGGGTCCTCGCGGAGATCCCGCGGTCGGTCGTCGGCTGGGACCGGGTGCAGAGCGTGCTGCGCGAGACCGGGGAGATGCCCTTCGGCGCCGGCACTCTGACCACATCGGGCGGTGCGGCCCTGACCGCTCGGGGAGTCGGGTTCGCGTACGACGGGCACGAGCCGGTCCTGACCGGCATCGACCTCGACGTCCGCCCCGGGACGACGGTCGCGGTCGTCGGCGCCACCGGGGCCGGCAAGTCGACCCTCGCCGCGCTGCTGGTCCGCCTCAGCGACCCGGTCGAGGGCAGGGTGGCCCTGGACGGCGCCGACCTGCGGACGCTGGTAGCGGGGGAGATCGCCCGGCACGTGGCGCTGGTGCCCCAGCAGACGTTCATCTTCGACGACAGCATCCGGGGCAACGTGACCCTCGGTGCGGACATCCCCGACGAGCGAGTCTGGTGGGCACTGCGGCTGGCCCAGGCGGACGGGTTCGTGGCGCGCCTCGACGGTGGGCTGGACACCCTGGTCGGTGAACGGGGCACGTCGCTGTCGGGCGGCCAGCGGCAGCGGCTTGCGCTCGCCCGTGCCCTCGTCCGGCGGCCGCGGCTGCTCGTCCTCGACGACGCCACCTCCGCGGTCGACACGTCGGTCGAGCGGGCGATCCTCGACGGCCTGCGCGAGGAGGTCGACGCCACCATGCTCGTCGTCGCGTACCGGAAGGCGACGATCGCACTGGCCGACGAGGTGCTCCTGCTGACCGGCGGCCGCATCGCCGACCGCGGCCGGCACGAGGATCTGCTGGCGCGCAACCAGGACTACGCCGACATCGTCGATGCGTACGACGTCGCGGCGGAGCGCGCATGACGGCTCTGACGATCCCGGCGCCGGAAGGCCGGGTGGTCCGGCGGGTGGCGCGGCTGGCGCCGGAGTTCTCCCGCGGCTTTGTGCTGACCCTCTTGCTCGCGCTCGTGGCCACCGCCGGGCGGGTGATCACCCCGGTGATCGTCGAGGCGGTGCTCGACCGCGGGCTACGCGGCGGGCACGTCCACACCGGCCTGATCCGTGAGCTGGTCGGGCTGGGCGCGCTCGCGGTCGCCGTCACCGCCGTCGCCAACGTCGTGATGAACCGCCGGCTCTACGTCTCCACGGAGTCGGGCCTGGCCACGCTGCGGATCAAGACCTTCCGGCACGTGCACGACCTGTCCGTGCTGCACCAGCAGGCCGAGCGACGGGGTGCGCTCGTCAGTCGCGTGACGAGCGACGTCGACACCGTCAGCATCTTCCTGCAGTTCGGCGGCATCTTCCTCATCACCGCGGGCGGCCAGTTACTGATCGCGACCGCGCTGATGTTCGTCTACTCGTGGCAGTTGGCCCTGCTGGTGCTGGCCTCGTTCCTGCCGCTCGCCTACGTGGGGCGCGTCCTCCAGCCGAGGCTCCAGGCCGCGTACGGGCTCGTACGCATCCGGATCGGGGAGATGCTCGGCGCGATCGCCGAGTCGGTCTCGGGCGCGACCGTGATCCGGGCCCACGCCATCGAGGCGCGGACGGCCGACCGGGTCGACCGGGCGGTGGCGGCGACCCGGAACGCGCAGTACCGCGCCCAGCTGGTCTCCGTCGGGGTCTACCTCGGTGGCGAGGCCGGGGCGGCGATCGCGAACTGCTGCCTGGTGGTGGTCGGGGTGCTCCTCGGTGTCGGCGGCCACCTGTCGCTCGGCCGGTTCGTCGCGTTCCTGTTCCTCGTCACCCTCTTCGTCCAGCCGGTGCAGGTGGCCACCGACGCGATCAACGAGGCGCAGAACGCGCTCGCCTCGCTGGGCCGGATCCTGGAGGTCCTCGACACGCCGACCGATGTGGCGGACCCCGGCCCGGCCGGGCGACCGCTGCCCGACGGCCCGCTCTCGGCCCGGTTCCGGCACGTCCGGTACGCGTACCCGGGCGGCCCGGAGGTGCTGCACGACATCGACCTCGATCTTCCCGCCGGGCGTCGGTACGCCGTGGTCGGGGAGACCGGTGGTGGCAAGACGACCGTCGCCAAGCTGCTGACCCGACTGATGGATCCGACGTCCGGGACGGTGGAGCTCGGCGGCGTCCCGCTGCCGTCGGTCACGTTCGCCTCGCTCCGCTCGCGGGTCGTCGTCGTGCCCCAGGACGGGTTCCTGTTCGACACGACGATCGCGGGCAACGTCGCGTACGGCCGGGACGGGATCACCGACGAGGAGGTGGCGCGGGCATTCGGCGACCTGGGTCTCAGGGACTGGCTGGCCGCGCTGCCCGACGGGGTGCGTACCCCGGTCGGCGAGGGCGGCGAGGCGCTGTCGGTCGGCGAGCGGCAGCTGGTGGCGCTCGCCCGCGCGTACGTCGCCGACCCGGACCTGCTCGTGCTCGACGAGGCGACGTCGGCCGTCGACCCCGCGACCGAGGTCCGGCTGGCCCACGCGCTCGAGCGGCTGACAGAAGGGCGGACCAGCGTGACCGTCGCGCACCGCCTGTCGACCGCCGAGGCCGCCGACGAGGTGCTCGTCGTCGAGGCCGGCGAGGTGGTCCAGCGCGGTGCCCACGCCGACCTGCTTGCCGAGGGGGGCACCTACGGCCGGCTGCACGCCGCGTGGGCGGTACACCGGCTCGGGCCGGAAGGCTGAGCGTGTCGTACCCGGCGCGTACCGTCCTTCGGGTTCCGGCATCTGCGCACCGACATCTGCACACCGACAGGACTTCTCGTGGCTGACCCGATGACCGACCTCGCGCCCGACGCGCGGCCCTGGCCGGCGATGTGGGCGCTGTGTCTCGGTTTCTTCATGATCCTCGTCGACTCGACCATCGTGTCGGTCGCGACCCCGGCGATCATGAAGAGCCTGGACGCCGGCGTGAACGAGGTCGTGTGGGTGACCAGCGCCTACCTGCTGGCCTATGCGGTGCCGCTGCTCATCACCGGGCGGCTGGGGGACCGGTTCGGCCCGAAGAACGTCTATCTCGCGGGGCTGACCGTCTTCACGCTCAGCTCGCTGTGGTGTGGGCTCACCCACGACATCCACCAGCTGATCACCGCGCGCGTGGTGCAGGGGCTGGGGGCCGCGCTGCTCACGCCCCAGACGATGTCGGTGATCACCCGGATCTTCCCGGCGACGAAGCGCGGGCAGGCGATGGGCATGTGGGGTGCGGTCGCCGGCGTGGCCACGCTCGTCGGTCCCGTCCTCGGCGGCGCGCTGGTCGACGGCCTTGGCTGGGAGTGGATCTTCTTCATCAACGTGCCGGTGGGCGTGGTCGGCTTCGCACTGGCCGTCCGGCTGGTCCCCACGCTGCCGCGGCACTCGCACTCGTTCGACTGGTTCGGGGTGCTGCTGAGCGCGGTCGCGATGTTCCTGCTGGTGTTCGCGATCCAGGAGGGCCAGGACCAGCACTGGGACGCGACGATCTGGACGATGATCGCGGTCGGCGCGGCCGTGCTGGTCGCGTTCGTGCTGTGGCAGAGGCGCAACCGGCGTGAGCCGCTGGTGCCGCTGGACCTGTTCCGGGACCGCAACTTCTCGCTGTCGAACATCGCGATCACCACGGTGGGCTTCGCGATCATCGCGATGGCCTTCCCGATCATGCTGTACGCGCAGGACGTCCGCGGCCTCTCGCCGCTGCGCGCCGCGCTCCTGCTGGTCCCGATCGCGGTGCTGAGCGGCATCCTGGCCCCGTACGTCGGCCGTGCCGCCGACCGCGTGCATCCCCGCTACCTGGCCGGCATCGGCCTGCTGCTGTTCCCCGCCGGGCTGGTGTGGCTGGCCGCCGTGATGCGCCCGGGCGCCGCGATCTGGCAGCTCGAGCTGCCGATCGCGCTGCTCGGCGTCGGCAGCGGGTTCGTCTGGTCGCCGCTGTCGACGACCGCCACCCGCAACCTGCCGATGAGCCAGGCCGGCGCGGGTTCGGGCATCTACAACGCCACTCGCCAGTTCGGCTCGGTCTTGGGCAGCGCGGCGATCGCCGTCCTCATGCAGTCGCGGCTGGGCGCCCACGGACTCGGCGGCGGGACCGGCACCGGCACCGGCACGCTGCCCGCTGCGCTGCACGGCGGGTTCAGCACGGCCATGGCGCAGTCGCTGCTGCTGCCCGCGGCGGTCATGGTCGTGGGACTGGTCGCCGCCCTGCTGTACGTGCGCCCCACGCACCTGCGCCGCGTCGCTCCCGAGACGCCGTCCGCGGAGCCGATCCCTGCGCCCATCGCCTGAGGATCGGCGGGGCGGTCAGGCCTTCGGGTAGTCCGGGTCGTTGCAGTGCAGGTGGCCGTCGACGTCCACGCAGTGCTTGTGCACGTAGACGTACACGGCGATGAACACGATGCTCGCGATCACCGCCAGCACGCCGAGCACGATCCCCGCGACGGCCATCCCGCCGTTGGACGCCTCGCGCCGGGCGGCCCGGCCCCGCCCGAGCGCCCCGAACACGATCGCCAGCACGCCCGGGACGATGCCGAGCACGAACAGCGAGGTGACCAGCCCGATGACGCCCAGGACCAGGGACGCCACGCCGAACCCGTTGCGCGCGGGTGGTCCGCCGTAGCCGTACGGGTCGGCGTAGCCGCCCGGGTAGCCGGTGCCGTACCCGGTGCCGTAGCCCGGCGGCTGGCCGTACGCGGGCGGTCCGGCGGGATAGGGACTGGGCATCGGCCGCCCGCCGGATCCGGCTGGGGGTGCCGGCGGCGGGACATAGGGCCCCGGGTCGGGCTGGTCCGGGGGACTCGCCGGCTGGTCCTCGGGACTCGACGGCTGGTCGCTCATCAGCCGTTCGCGATGGTCGTCGGGGCGCGCACCGGACAAGTCAAGCGCATCTGCCAGGGGGCACCGGCACAATGGCGTCATGTCCGACGTCCCCGTGTCCGGTCTCGACCCCGCTATCGCCGCCCGCCTCAAGCGGGACGAGCACGGCCTCGTGTGCGCGGTGGCGCAGCAGCACGACACCGGCGAGGTGCTCATGGTCGGCTGGATGGACGACGAGGCCCTGCACCGCACGCTCACCACCGGCCGATGCACGTACTGGAGCCGCAGCCGTCAGGAGTACTGGGTGAAGGGCGACACCTCCGGCCATCAGCAGTGGGTCAAGTCGGTCGCACTCGACTGCGACGGCGACGCGCTGCTCGTCCGCGTCGATCAGGTCGGCGCCGCGTGCCACACCGGCGACCGCACCTGCTTCGAGGCGGGCGGCAGCCTGCCGGCGGTCGTCGGGTACGCGGGCGGCGCCGCCGCTACCGCATGACGGCGCCCACGGGGCAGGTCGAACCGACCCTCGAGGAGTTCCGGGAGCTGGCCAGGACCCGCCGCGTCATCCCGGTACGGCGGCGGCTGCTCGCCGACGGCGAGACGCCGACCGGCCTGTACCGCAAGCTCGCCGGAGACCGCCCGGGCACGTTCCTGCTGGAGTCCGCGACGGCGGGCAAGTGGTCGCGCTGGTCGTTCGTCGGAGCGGGCTCGGCCGCCGTGCTCACCGAGAAGGACGGCGAGGCGCACTGGATCGGCACCGCGCCCGCCGGCGTGCCGACGAGTGGAGACCCCCTCGTCGCGCTGCACGAGACCCTGCGCGCCCTGCGCACACCGAGGCTCCCCGACCTGCCGCCGCTGACCGGCGGGTTCGTCGGCTACCTCTCCTACGACGCCGCGCGGCGCCTCGAACGGCTGCCGGACCACGCCGTCGACGAGCTCGGCCTGCCGGAGCTCGCGATGGTGCTGGTCACCGACCTCGCGGCGCTCGACCACAGTGACGGATCGCTGATGCTCATCGCGAACGCGCTGAACCTCGACGGCACCGACGAGCGGGTCGACGAGACCTACGCCGACGCCCTCGCACGGCTCGACTCCATGGTCGACCGGCTCGCCCAGCCGGCGCCGGCGACCGCGGCCGTGGTCGACGCCGCCGGCCCGCTGGAGTTCGTGAGCCGCACCCCCCGGGGCGCGTACGTGCCCGCCGTCCACGAGGCACTGGAGGCGGTCCGCGCGGGCGAGGTGTTCCAGGTGCAGATCGGCCAGCGGTTCCAGGCCGACTTCGCCGGCGACGCCCTCGACCTCTACCGGGCCCTGCGCAGCGTCAACCCGTCGCCGTACCTGTACCTGCTGCGGCTCGACGACCTGGCCGTCGTCGGCTCGTCTCCCGAGGCGCTGGTGACGGTCACTGACGGGCAGGCGCTGCTGCACCCCATCGCCGGCACCCGCCCGCGCGGAGCCACGCCGGAGGAGGACGCGGCGCTGGCAGCCGAGCTCATGGCCAGCGAGAAGGAGCGCGCCGAGCACCTCATGCTCGTGGACCTCGGCCGCAACGACCTCGGACGTGTCTGCGCGCCCGGCACCGTGACCGTCGTCGAGCTCGGGGCGCTCGAGCGCTACAGCCACGTGTGGCACATCGTCTCGACGGTGGTCGGCGAGGTGTCCGCCGACAAGGACGCGCTCGACGTGCTGCTCGCGTGCTTCCCGGCCGGCACGTTGACCGGCGCGCCGAAGGTACGGGCGATGCAGATCATCGACGAGCTCGAACCGGTCCGCCGGGGCATCTACGGCGGGGCGCTCGGCTACCTCGACACGGCCGGCGACCTGGACATGGCGATCGCGATCCGGACCGCCGTGCTCACCGGCGGCTCCGCGTACGTCCAGGCCAGCGCCGGCATCGTCGCCGACAGCGACCCGGACGCCGAGGAGGCGGAGACGCGGGCCAAGGCGTCCGCCGTGCTCACCGCGGTCGCCCTCGCCCGGACGCTGCGGCCCGCATGACCGCACGGTCGCGGCGCGAGGCCGCCGCGGCGGTCCTCGCCGCGCTGGTCGCCGCCGTCCTGCTGTTCGTGGCCTCGGGCGCCCACTGGGCGCACGGCACGGGCCGGCGCCCGGCGGGGACGTCGTTCGTCACGGTCCACGCCTCGGTCACCGGCCACAGCGTCGCGGGCGTCGTGCAAGCCGTGGCACTCCTCGCGCTTGCTGCCGCCGTCGCCGTCCCGGCCACCCGCGGACGGGGGCGCGTCGTCGCCGGGCTGCTGGTCCTGGCCGGTGGCGTCGCCGGCGTCGTCGGGTCGGTCTCGAGCCGCGGCCACGCGCAGACGCACGTCCGGCAGGCGTTGCCGTCCGGCGCGATGATCGCCACCGACCCGTGGTGGGTGGTCGCCGTGATCGGCAGCCTCCTGCTCGCGGCCGTCGGTGCCGTGCTCGTCGTCCGCGGCCCGCGGTGGTCGGCCCTCTCCTCGCGTTACCAGCCGCCGTCCGGCCGGACCGCGCTGCCGGGTGACGCGGGCACCTGGGACGCTCTCGACCGCGGTGACGACCCCACCGTCTGACCGCTCAGAGGTACAGGCCGGTGTTGCTGTCGTCGAGCCGGGCCGCGGCGAGTGCGGCGAGGTCGCGCTCACGCAGGATGAGGTACGACTCCCCGTGCACCTCGACCTCGAAGCGGTCCTCCGGGTTGAACAGCACCTTGTCGCCGGTCTGCACCGCCCGGACGTGCGGTCCGACGCCGACGACCTCCGCCCACGCGAGCCGCTTGCCCACCTGGGCGGTCGCGGGTATCAGGATGCCCTTCGAGGAGCGGCGCTCGCCCTCGGAGGCGGGCTCGGCCACGAGCACCCGGTCGCCGAGCATCGTGATGGCTTCCTTGCGGACGGGAGTCGTGGGCACCGCCTGACCGTACCGGTGGTGCGGGCGTCGAGCGCGCGTCGCTACCCTGACCGGGTGCACCCCGAACCGGGCACGGCCCTGGCCGAGATCCTCGACGGGGTCCGGGCCGACCTCGCCGAGCGGGAGGCGCAGGTTCCGCTCGGCGAGCTCAAGGCGCGCGCCCGGAGAGCCCCGGACCCCCGCGACGCCCTCGCGACGCTGCGCGCTCCCGGCGTCGGCGTCATCGCCGAGGTCAAGCGGTCCTCGCCCAGCCGGGGGACGCTCGCGTGCATCCCCGACCCGGCGGCGCTCGCCGCCGACTACGAGGCCGGCGGGGCGGCCGCCGTCAGCGTGCTGACCGAGCGGCGCCGGTTCGGCGGGAGCCTCCGCGACCTCGCGGCGGTGCGCTGCGCGGTCGACTGCCCGCTGCTGCGCAAGGACTTCATCGTCTCCCCGTACCAGGTCGTCGAGGCTCGCGCGTACGGCGCGGACATCGTCCTGCTCATCGTCGCGGCCCTCGACCAGCCCCGACTGCTGGGCCTGCTCGACCGGGTCCGCGGGCTCGGCATGGCCGCGCTGGTCGAGGTGCACGACGAGGTGGAGCTCGCACGGGCCGTGGAGGCGGAGGCCAGGGTCATCGGCATCAACGCACGCAACCTCGCCACCTTGGAGGTGGACACGACGACGTTCGGCCGCCTGGCCCCGCAGGTCCCCGAAGGCGTGGTCACCATCGCCGAGTCCGGTGTCACCGGTCCGCACGACGTGCTCGGGTACGCCGCCGCCGGGGCGCACGCCGTCCTCGTCGGGGAGGCCCTGGTGACCCGGGGCGACCCGCGGACCGCCGTCGCCGACCTCGTCGCGGCCGGCGCGCACCCCGCCGTCCGTAATCGCTGAGGATGACCACCCGCGAGCTGCCCGACGCCGCCGGCCACTTCGGCCCCTACGGCGGCCGGTTCGTGCCCGAAGCCCTGGTCGCGGCGCTGGACGAGCTCGAGCTGGCCTATGCCGCCGCGCGCCGGGACCCCGCCTTCGGCGCCGAGCTCGACGGCCTGCTGACCTCGTACGCCGGCCGGCCCACCCCCGTGACGGTCGCCACCAGTCGGCTGTCCGACCAGGCCGGTGGCGCGCGCATCCTGCTCAAGCGGGAAGACCTGGCGCACACCGGTTCCCACAAGGTGAACAACGTGCTCGGCCAGGCGCTGCTGACGCGAAGGATGGGCAAGACGCGGGTCATCGCGGAGACCGGCGCGGGCCAGCACGGTGTGGCCACGGCGACCGCCTGCGCCCTGTTCGGGCTCGACTGCGTGATCTACATGGGCACCGAGGACACCCGCCGGCAGGCGCTCAACGTCGCCCGCATGCGACTGCTCGGCGCCGAGGTCGTCCCCGTCGACTCCGGCTCGCGGACCCTCAAGGACGCGATGAACGAGGCCATGCGCGACTGGGTGACCAACGTGGCCTCGACGCACTACCTCATCGGCACGGTCGCCGGACCGCATCCGTTCCCGGAGATGGTCCGCGGGTTCCAGCGCGTCATCGGCGTCGAGGCGCGGCAGCAGGTGCTCGACCTCGACGGCCGGCTGCCGGATGCGGTGGCCGCCTGCGTCGGCGGTGGGTCGAACGCCCTCGGCATCTTCCACGCGTTCATCCCGGACGGTGGCGTCGCCCTGTACGGCTTCGAGGCCGGCGGCGACGGACTGGACACCGGCAGGCACGCGGCGTCGATCAGCGGTGGCGCCTCCGGCGTCCTGCACGGCTCGCGGACGTACGTGCTCCAGGACGAGGACGGGCAGACCGTTCCCTCGCACTCGATCTCTGCCGGGCTCGACTACCCGGGCGTCGGACCCGAGCACGCCTGGCTCGCCGACTCCGGACGGGCGACGTACGCGCCCATCACCGACGCCGAGGCCATGGACGCGTTCCGGGTGCTCGCGCAGACCGAGGGGCTGCTGCCGGCGATCGAGTCCGCCCATGCGGTCGCCGGGGCGCTGAAGCTCGGAAAGGTTTGGGGGACAGACGATTCCACCGCCGACCGCACCATTCTGGTCAGCCTGTCCGGCCGCGGTGACAAGGACGTCGACACCGCCGCGACCTGGTTCGGGCTGGTGACCGGCGAGTGACCTCGCTGTCCGATGCCTTCGCCGCGGCCAAGGCGGAGGACCGAGCGCTGCTGATCGGGTACCTCCCGGCGGGGTACCCGTCGGTCGCCGGTTCGATCGACGCCATCGCTGCCCTCGTCGACGCCGGGGTCGACGTCGTCGAGGTCGGGCTGCCCTACTCCGACCCGCTCATGGACGGGCCGGTCATCCAGCGCGCCGTCGAGGCCGCGCTCGCCGCCGGCACCCGGACGACCGACGTCCTCGCGGTCGCCGCGGCGACGGCCGGCACCGGTGCGGCCGCGCTCGTCATGACGTACTGGAACCCGGTCGAGAGGTACGGCGTCGACCGCTTCGCGGCCGATCTGGCCGCGGGCGGGGCGAGCGGCGTGATCACGCCCGACCTGATCCCCGAGGAGGCCGGTCCGTGGCTGGCGGCGGCGGCCGACCACGGGCTCGACCCGGTCTTCCTCGTGGCCCCGTCCTCCACCGACGCCCGCATCGCGTCGACGGCGGCGGTCACCCGCGGCTTCGTCTACGCCGCCTCGACGATGGGGGTGACGGGCGCGCGCAGCGCCGTCGCCGGCACCGCGCACGCACTGGTCGACCGGGTCCGCCGCCACACCGACCTGCCGGTCGCGGTCGGGCTCGGCGTCAGCACCGGCGCGCAGGCCGCGGAGGTGGCGTCGTACGCGGACGGCGTGATCGTCGGGTCGGCGCTCGTCCGCTGCCTGCTGGACACGCCGGGGCCGGCGGGGGTCGCGGCGGTCGGCGCGCTCGCGCGCGAGCTGGCCGACGGGGTGCGCTCGGCTCGTCGTCCCGGCTGAACGGGCTGCTTCCCCCTAGGCTGCGTGGCGTGCGTGCCGGTCTGGTCGCGAGCATCCCGAGCCCGCCCGCGGACGGGTTCCACCTCGGTTCGGTGCCGATCCGGGCGTACGCGCTGTGCATCATCCTGGGCGTCCTCGTCGCCGTCCTCGTCGGCGAGCGGCGCCTGCGCCGCCGTGGCTACCAGCCCGGGCTGGTCGCGGACATCGCGATCTGGGCCGTCCCGTTCGGCATCGTCGGGGCGCGGCTCTACCACGTGGCCACGGACTACCAGCTGTACTTCGACCCGGGCCGGCAGCCGATCCGGGCCCTGTACATCTGGGACGGCGGCCTCGGCATCTGGGGGGCGATCGCGCTCGGCGCCGTCGGCGCCTGGATCGGCTGCCGCCACTACCACGTGCGGCTCGCGCACCTCGCCGACGCGATGGCCGTGGGAATCCCTCTGGCGCAAGCAATCGGACGCTGGGGCAACTACTTCAACCAGGAGCTGTACGGCCGTCCCACCGGCCTGCCCTGGGGCCTGCACGTCGACCTCGCCGACCGTCTCCCGGCGTACGCGAACGTCGCCACGT
The DNA here is from genome assembly GCA_036379355.1 of Mycobacteriales bacterium. Lineage (GTDB taxonomy): Bacteria > Actinomycetota > Actinomycetes > Mycobacteriales > CAJCIY01 > CAJCIY01. Next base: position 13,914 of record DASVGV010000157.1, read on the forward strand.
ACCAGCCGACCTTCCTGTACGAGTCGATCTGGGACGTCGGCACGGCGGTGGTCGTGCTGCTGGCCGAGCGGTACCGGTGGTTCGGCCGCCTCTCGCGGGGCCGGGCCTTCGCGCTCTACGTGGCGACGTACACGGTCGGCCGCGGGTGGATCGAATACCTGCGCATCGACGAGGCGCACCGCTTCTACGGGCTGCGGCTGAACGACTACACGTCCATCATCCTGTTCGTGCTGGCAGTCGCGTACCTGTGGGCTCGCCGGGGGGCGACGGCGGACGACGACACCCTTCCGGTGGACGCTCTCCGCGTCGAGGACCCGGCGCCCGTGGAAGCGCTGCGCGCCCCCGCCGGCGTCCGGCTCGTGCCCGCGTCGGCCGGTACCGGCGCCCGGCCGCGCGATGGCACGGCGCCGGGCGAGCTGTCGCCCATCGAGCGGCTGCGGCGCGGAGGTGGCTGACCGATGACGACGCCGGCGCGCACCTTCGGCGGGGTCAAGCTGCCGCCCGCGCACCACCACCGGGACATCCAGGGCGGCACCCTGCGCCCTGCCCTGTTCGGGGCGATGGACGGGCTCGTCAGTAACGGCAGCCTCATCGCCGGGGTCGCCGGCTCGGGGGCCACCACCCACACGGTCGCTCTCACCGCGCTCGCCGGGCTCGTCGCCGGCGCGTTCTCGATGGCGGTGGGGGAGTACACCTCGGTGCGCGCCCAGGAGGAGGCGGTACTCAACGAGGTCGCCCTGGAACGCCTGGAGCTGCAGCGCGCACCGGCCTCCGAGCAGGCCGAGCTGGCGGCGGCCTACGTCGCCCGCGGTCTCGACCCCGGACTCGCCCAGCAGGTCGCCGCCCAGCTGTCGCAGGACCCCGAGGTCGAGCTGCGGGTGCACACGCAGGAGGAGCTCGGCGTGGACATCGACAACCTGCCGAGTCCCTGGTCGGCGTCCGGCTCGAGCTTCGTCGCCTTCGCCGCCGGCGCCGTGGTGCCGGCGCTGCCGTACTTCGCCGGCCTGCACCTGCTGTGGTTCGCGCTGGCGCTCGGGGCCATCGGCCTGTTCGCCGCCGGTGCCGCCGTCAGCCGGTTCACGGCGCGGCCGTACTGGCTGTCCGGTGGCCGGCAGCTGCTGCTCGGCGCCGTCGCGGCCGGGGTCACGTTCGCCATCGGCCATCTCGTCGGTGCCGGCGTCAGCTAGGTGTTGTGACGTAGCCCGCCGGGCCGGCGCGGCGATCCGGTTCGACAGCGCGACGGTCGGTTGGTTAGCCTTGCCCTACCAGGACAGTGCGGTCCGGGACCTGATCTCTTGCCACCCGGACACGTGAAGGGCACCACTGGTGACCAAGCTGCTTCCCGGCCTGCCGCCCAAGCAGGGCTTGTACGACCCCGCGTTCGAGCACGACGCCTGCGGCGTCGCCTTCGTCGTCGACATGCACGGACGAGCCACGCACACGATCGTGCAGCAGGGCCTCACCGCCCTGCGCAACCTCGACCACCGCGGCGCCGCCGGCCACGACCCGGAGACCGGCGACGGGTCGGGCATCCTCGTGCAGATCCCCGACGCGTTCCTGCGCGAGAGCGTCGAGTTCCCGCTGCCCGAGCCCGGCGCGTACGCCGTCGGGCTGGCCTTCCTGCCGGTGCTCGCCGACGTCCGCGACGCCGCCGTCCGCACCCTCGCCCGGATAGCCCGGGCGGAGGGCCTCGTGATCCACGGCTGGCGGCAGGTGCCGGTCGACCATGACGCGATCGGCAGTGTCGCCCGGACCGTCGAGCCGGTCATGCGGCAGCTGTTCGTGTCCGCCTCCGACGGATCGACCGGCATGGACCTGGAGCGGCGGGTCTACCGGCTGCGCAAGCGCTCCGAGCACGAGGCCGGCGTCTACTTCCCGTCCCTGTCGTGCCGCACGCTGGTCTACAAGGGGATGCTGACCACCCACCAGCTGCAGCTGTACTTCCCCGACCTCGACGACGAGCGGTTCGTCTCGGCCCTCGCGCTGGTGCACAGCCGCTTCTCGACCAACACGTTCCCGTCGTGGCCGCTCGCCCACCCGTACCGGTACCTCGCCCACAACGGCGAGATCAACACGATCACCGGAAACCGCAACTGGATGCGTGCCCGCGAGGCCCTCTTGGCGAGCCCCCTGCTGGACCGGGGCGGCCGGGCCGACATCGACCAGCTGTTCCCGATCTGCACGCCGGGGGCGTCCGACTCGGCGACGTTCGACGAGGTCCTCGAGCTGCTGCACATGGCCGGCCGGTCCCTGCCGCACGCCGTGCTGATGATGGTGCCGGAGGCGTGGGAGAACAACCTCGCGATGGACCCGGTACGCCGGGACTTCTACCGCTTCCACGCGAGCCTCATGGAGCCGTGGGACGGACCCGCCGCGGTCTGCTTCACCGACGGCACCGTCGTCGGCGCGGTCCTGGACCGCAACGGCCTGCGCCCCTGCCGCTACTGGGTCACCGACGACGGCCTGGTCGTCATGGCGAGCGAGGTCGGCGTCCTGGACATCCCCGCGTCGCGTGTCGTCGCCAAGGGCCGGCTCCAGCCCGGGCGCATGTTCCTCGTGGACACCGGCAAGGGGCGCATCGTCGACGACGAGGAGATCAAGGCAGGGCTCGCCGCCGAGCAGCCGTACGGCGAGTGGCTGCACGCCGGCATCATCAAGATCGCCGACCTCCCCGCCCGCGAGCACGTCGTCTACTCGCGCGAGTCCGTGCTGCGCCGGCAGCAGATCTTCGGCTACACCACCGAGGAGCTGCGGGTGCTGCTCGCGCCGATGGCCTCGTCGGGGGCCGAGCCCATCGGCTCGATGGGCACGGACACGCCGATCGCCGTGCTGTCGCGGCGGCCGCGGCTGCTGTTCGACTACTTCACCCAGCTGTTCGCGCAGGTCACCAACCCCCCGCTGGACGCGATCCGCGAGGAGCTCGTCACCGCGCTGGCCGGCACGATCGGGCCGGAGCAGAACCTGCTCGACCCGGGACCCGCTTCCTGCCGCCAGGTCGTCATGCCCTACCCCGTCATCGACAACGACGAGCTCGCCAAGCTCATCGGGATCAACGACGAGGACGACATGTCCGGCTTCGCGTCGGTCACCGTGTCGGGGCTCTACGACGTGTCCGGCGGCGGGCCGGCCCTGGCCGGCCGGCTCGACCAGATCTGCCGGCTCGTCGACGAGGCGATCGACGACGGCGCGCGGATCATCGTGCTGTCCGACCGCAACGCGGACGCGACGTACGCGCCGATCCCGTCGCTGCTGCTGACCGCCGCGGTCCACCACCACCTCATCCGGACGAAGAAGCGCACGCGGGTCGGGCTGGTGGTCGAGACCGGCGACGCGCGCGAGGTCCACCACGTCGCCCTGCTCATGGGCTTCGGGGCGGCGTCGGTGAACCCGTATCTCGCGATGGAGTCGGTGGAGCATCTGGTCCGCGAGGGCGACATCACCGGCGTCGACGCGAAGGACGCCCAGCGGAACCTGGTGAAGGCCCTCGGCAAGGGCGTACTCAAGGTGATGTCGAAGATGGGCATCTCGACGGTTGCCTCGTACACCGGCGCGCAGGTCTTCGAGGCCATCGGCCTGTCCGCCGACCTGGTCGACGAGTACTTCACCGGGACTCCGTCGCGCCTCGGCGGCGTCGGACTGGACGCGCTGGCGGCGGAGGTCGCCAGCCGGCACCACCGCGCGTACCCCGCCAACCCGACCGAGGCCGCGCACCGCGGTCTCGAGGTGGGCGGCGAGTACCAGTGGCGGCGCGAGGGCGAGCTGCACCTGTTCAACCCGGAGACGGTCTTCACCCTCCAGCACGCAACGCGGCAGCGCCGGGAGGACGTGTTCCGGGAGTACACCGCGAAGGTCGACGCGCTGTCCGAGCAGGCCTGCACCCTGCGCGGCCTGTTCCGCTTCAAGGAGGGGCTGCGGGCCCCCGTACCGGTCGAGGAGGTCGAGCCGGCCAGCGAGATCATCAAGCGGTTCGCCACCGGCGCGATGTCGTACGGGTCGATCAGCGCCGAGGCGCACGAGACCCTGGCGATCGCGATGAACCGGCTCGGCGGCAAGTCCAACACCGGTGAGGGCGGGGAGGACCCGCGCCGCTTCGTCCCGGACGAGAACGGCGACCTGCGACGCAGTGCGATCAAGCAGGTTGCGTCCGGCCGGTTCGGCGTGACGAGCGAGTACCTCGTCAACGCCGACGACATCCAGATCAAGATGGCGCAGGGTGCGAAGCCCGGAGAGGGTGGCCAGCTCCCGGGGCAGAAGGTCTACCCGTGGATCGCGAAGGTCCGCTACTCGACCCCGGGGGTCGGGCTCATCTCCCCGCCGCCGCACCACGACATCTACTCGATCGAGGACCTCGCCCAGCTCATCCACGACCTGAAGAACGCCAACCCCCGCGCCCGTATCCACGTGAAGCTGGTCAGCGAGGTCGGTGTGGGGACGGTCGCGGCCGGCGTGTCCAAGGCGCACGCCGACGTCGTGCTGATCTCGGGTCACGACGGCGGTACCGGCGCGGCGCCGCTGACCTCGCTCAAGCATGCCGGCGGTCCGTGGGAGCTCGGACTCGCCGAGACCCAGCAGACGCTGCTGCTCAACGGTTTGCGGGACCGGATCGTGGTCCAGGTCGACGGGTCGATGAAGACCGGCCGGGACGTGGTGATCGCCGCACTGCTCGGCGCGGAGGAGTTCGGCTTCGCGACCGCGCCGCTGGTCGTCGCCGGCTGCGTGATGATGCGCGTCTGCCACCTCGACACGTGCCCCGTCGGCGTCGCGACGCAGAACCCCGAGCTGCGGGCGCGCTTCACCGGCAAGCCCGAGTTCGTGGAGGCGTTCTTCACCTACCTCGCGGAGGAAGTACGGGAAGGCCTGGCGGCACTGGGATTCCGTTCCATCGCGGAGGCGGTCGGGCACTCGGAGGTGCTCGACGTACGGACGGCTGTCGACCACTGGAAGGCCGACGGGCTCGACCTGTCGGCGATCCTGCACCAGCCCGAGCGGCCGCACGGCGGCGGGCTGCGCCAGGAGCGGGCACAGGAGCACGGCTTGGAGAAGGCACTCGACAACACGCTGATCCAGCTGTGTGAGGGCGCCCTCGTCGACGGCCGCCCGGTCTGGCTGGAGATGCCCGTCCGCAACGTGAACCGCACCGTCGGCACGATGCTCGGCTCGGAGGTCACCCGCCGGTACGGCCGCGCCGGGCTACCCGACGACACGATCTCGCTGCACTTCAGCGGGTCGGCCGGCCAGTCCTTCGGCGCGTTCGTCCCGCACGGAATCACCCTGCGCCTGTCCGGTGACGCCAACGACTACGTCGGAAAGGGCCTGTCCGGAGGGCGCATCATCGTGACGCCACCGCCGGAGTCGCCGCTGGTTCCCGAGGACAACATCGTCGCGGGCAACGTCCTGCTGTACGGCGCGACGAGCGGTGAGCTGTTCCTGCGCGGTGTCGTGGGGGAGCGGTTCGCCGTCCGCAACTCCGGCGCCACGGCCGTGGTCGAGGGCACGGGGGACCACGCCTGCGAGTACATGACCGGTGGCCGGGTGCTGATCCTCGGGCGTACCGGCCGCAACGTCGCCGCGGGCATGTCGGGGGGCATCTGCTACCTGCGTGACCTCCCCGGCGCCCGCGACCGGGTCAATCCCGAGATGGTCGACATCGAAGAGCTCGACTCCGAGGACGCGGCGTTCGTGACCGGCCTCCTGGCCCGCTACGCCAAGGAGACCGGATCGACCGTCGCCGAGGCGCTGACCAGCGCGGACTTCGTGAAGATCATGCCGCGTGACTACAAGAAGGTGATGGCCGCGATGAAGCGCGCCGAGTCGAAGGGGACCGATCCCGACGCCGCGGTCCTGGAGGTGATGGCAGGTGGCTGACCCCCGCGGGTTCCTCAAGTACACCAGGGAGAACCCGATCCGCCGGCCCGTCGACGTCCGCATCCAGGACTGGAAGGAGGTCTACGAGCCGTTCGCCGAGGACGCGTTGCGTACCCAGGCTGCCCGGTGCATGGACTGCGGGATCCCGTTCTGCCACAACGGATGCCCGCTCGGCAACCTCATCCCCGAGTGGAACGACCAGGTCCGCCGCGGCGAGTGGCAGGTGGCCTACGACCGGCTGCACGCGACCAACAACTTCCCGGAGATCACCGGGCGGCTGTGCCCGGCGCCGTGCGAGGCCGCCTGCGTGCTCGGCATCGCCGACGAGCCGGTCGCCATCAAGCAGGTCGAGCTGCAGATCGCCGAGCACGCCTTCGCCGAGGGCTGGGTCGAACCGCAGTTGGCCCTCGAGCGGACCGGCCGCTCGATCGCAGTGGTCGGCTCGGGTCCGGCCGGACTCGCCTGCGCGCAGCAGCTGACCCGCGCGGGTCACGCGGTGACCGTGTTCGAGCGGGCCGACCGCATCGGTGGCCTGCTGCGGTACGGCATCCCCGAGTTCAAGATGGAGAAGGCGGTCATCGACCGCAGGCTCGAGCAGATGATCGGTGAGGGGACGCAGTTCCGCACCGGCGTCAACGTGGGCGAGGACGTCACCGTCGAGCAGCTGAAGCGTGAGTACGACGCCGTCGTCCTCGCCGGGGGCTCGACCATCGGCCGCAACCTTCCGGTCGAGGGCGCGGACCTGCACGGCGTGCACCTCGCGATGACCTACCTCGAGCCGGCGAACCGGGTGCAGGCCGGTGACCTCGACCACGTACCGCTGGAGCTCGACGCCGCCGGTCTCGACGTGATCATCATCGGCGGCGGGGACACCGGCGCCGACTGCCTGGGCACCGCGCACCGGCAGGGTGCGCGGTCTGTCACCCAGCTGGAGATCATGCCCAAGCCGCCGGACGTCCGGGCCGAATCGACCCCATGGCCCCTGTGGCCGTTGATGTTCCGGACGTCCAGCGCGCACGAGGAGGGCGGCGAGCGGCTGTTCGCGGTCTCCACGAAGCGGCTGGAGGGCGACGACCGCGGGCGCGTCGCGCGGCTCGTCCTGGAGGACGTCGAGCTGCGGGACGGCTCGTTCGTCCCGGTCGCAGGCACCGAGCGCACGGTGTCCGCGCAGCTGGTGCTGCTCGCCATGGGCTTCACCGGCCCGCAGCGCGAAGGGCTCGTCGAAGACCTCGGGGTCGAGCTCGACGTCCGCGGCAACGTGGCCCGCGACGCCGACTACCGCACCAGTGTCGACGGCGTGTACGTCTGCGGCGACATGGGCCGCGGCCAGTCGCTCATCGTGTGGGCCATCGCCGAGGGGCGTTCGGCGGCAGCCGCCGTCGACCGAGCCCTCGGCGGCGACAGCCTTCTCCCGTCGCCGCTGGTGGCCGCCGCGACGCGCTGACGTGCTGGCGGCCCGCCCACCGCGTGAGCGCCGCGGCGGCCGACGGTACGGTGGGCGCGCCCGCCCGCACACGTACGAGGAGCAGCCATGACCGTCGAGCTCGTGCCGCAGACCGAGGCGCCCGACGGCGCCGCCGCGCAGGAGGACGCCGACGTGCTGGTGCTGGCCGACCTGCTCGTCGAGGACGTCTCCATCGACGGCATGTGCGGCGTCTACTAGCGCCCGCGCAGCCGGAGAAGGCAACCTCGTGACCTGGGACGGCACGCGGCCCTGGACGTTGCACGAGTCGGTCGGGCTGCGCCCCGAGCCCTTCGGTGCGCTGGCCTATCACTACGGGACCCGCCGGCTGACGTTCCTCAAGGACGTCCGGCTGGCCGACGTGGTGCGCACCCTCGCCGACCACGAGCGCGGTGAGGAGGCGTTGCGGGCCGCCGGCGTCCCCGACGCCCAGCGGCCGGCCTTCGAGGCAGCACTCGAACGCCTGTCCGACGCGGAGGTCATCCGTGCCCGCTGACGCACTTGCCGCGGCGCCGCGGCTCGTCGACCGGATGGCGCTCGGGCTCGCCGCGCCCGTCTGCATCACCTGGGAGCTCACGTACGGCTGCAATCTCGCGTGCGTGCACTGCCTGTCGTCGTCCGGCCGCCGTGACCCCCGCGAGCTGTCGACGGCGGAGTGCTTCGCGGTGGTCGACGAGCTGCGCGCGATGCAGGTGTTCTACGTCAACATCGGCGGCGGTGAGCCGACACTGCGGCCCGACTTCTGGGAGATCCTCGACTACGCCGTCGGTCACGGTGTGGGCGTGAAGTTCTCCACCAACGGCACGCGAATCGACGAGGCGGCCGCGCGGCGCGTGGCGGCCACCGACTACGTCGACGTGCAGATCTCGCTCGACGGCGCGACCGCGGAGGTCAACGACGCGATCCGCGGCCCCGGCTCGTACGACGCGGCGATCCGGGCCATGCGCAACCTCCAGGCCGCCGGTATGCGCGACTTCAAGATCAGCGTCGTGGTGACCCGTGAGAACGTCGGCCATCTCGACCGGTTCCGTGCCCTCGCCGACCGGTACGGCGCCACCCTGCGCCTCACCCGGCTGCGTCCCAGTGGTCGCGGGGCCGACGTGTGGGACCGCCTGCACCCCACCCAGACCCAGCAGCGCGAACTGCACGCCTGGTTGCTCGACCATCCGGACACGCTCACCGGCGACTCGTTCTTCCACCTCGCCGCACTCGGGGAGTCGCTGCCCGGCCTCAACCTCTGCGGCGCCGGACGAGTCGTGTGCCTCGTCGACCCCGTCGGCGACGTGTACGCCTGCCCGTTCGTCCTGCACGAGCGGTTCCGCGCCGGCAACGTCCGGGACGCGGGCGGTTTCGCGGCGGTCTGGCGGGACTCGGCGCTGTTCCAGGAGCTGCGGGCGCCGCAGTCGGCCGGGGCGTGCGCGTCGTGCGGTGCGTACGACGCCTGCCGGGGCGGGTGCACGGCGGCCAAGTTCTTCACCGGGCTCGAGCTCGACGATCCCGATCCCGAGTGCGTGCACGGTCACGGCGAGGCGGCCCTGCTGGCCCGCAGCGCCGATCGGCCCGCTGTCGCCGGCGGCCATTCGCACGCGGCCGGCGTGGGGGCGGTCCGCGCGCCGGCGGGACCGGTCCTGCTGACCCTGGGCAAGCGACCGGACTGACGCGCCGAGCACTACCTCGCCTGTCCGGGACGCTGCGGCCCACATCGCCTGTGTATCAACGGTTTCGCCCCCATACCGCGTGATAACATTCGAACATGCGTTCGAGTGATCTGGACCGGGTGTGGGAGATCCCGGAGCAGCTCGCGGCGCTGGAGCGTCGGGTGGCGGCGCTGCGGCTCGAGCAGCTGGAGCTGATCGGCGAGCTGGACCGCCTGGTCCCGATCGGGTTCCCCGACGCGGCGCGCGAAGAGGTCGCCGTTGCCTGTCGCATCTCCGACGGGGAGGCGCGCAAGCGGCTGACCGCGGCGCGGGCGCTGCGCAAGCCGGAGACTCGCGCGGGGACGGCGGGCGAGCCGCGGCTTGCCGCGACGGCGGCGGCGATGGCGGCGGGCGAGGTGTCCCTCGAGCATGCGCAGGCGATGGCCGCGGCGACCGCGGAGCTGGAGGTCGAGTCCGCCCGGTGGGTGGAGGCGACCGTGCTGGCCGATACGCGTGCGCGCACGCCCGGGCAGGTCGCCTTCCGGGCCCGCAAGGCCGCGCTGCAGGTGGGGGCCGAGCAGGCCGAGCGGCGAGCGGCGGCGCAGTCCGCGCGGGAGCTGCTGGCGTTCGAGTTCGAGGGGCGGGTCTGCCTCTCGTGGTCGATGCCGGCGGTCGACGCGGCGGTGGTGGCGGGCCGGCTCGACGGGCTGTCGGCGCGCCGAGGGCCCGGCGACGTGCGACCGGCCGCGCAGCGCCGCGCGGATGCCCTCTACGAGTTGGTCACGGGCACCGAGCAGGCTGCGGCGTCCGCTGGCGCGCCGCAGCTGGACGTGATCGTGACTCACGAGTCGCTGCTCGACCGGATGTGGCGCGAGGCCGGACTGGCAGGCGCCGACCGGCAGGGCGGCGGCTGGGCCGGGGCGAGCATCGACGGCCGGTCGGTCTTCGGCGCGCAGCTTCGCCAACTGGGCTGCGACGCGGACGTGCGGGTCACGCTGGTCAACGACGGGGGTTGCGTGCTGGACCAGGGGCGCAGCAGCCGGGTGGTGAGCAGCCGGCTCCGCGGGCTGCTGAGCATGCGCGACCAGCACTGCCGCTTCGTGGGCTGCGCGACCCCGGCCCGCCGCTGTCATGCCCACCACATCTGGCATTGGGCCGACGGCGGACCGACGGATCTGGCAAATTTGATCATGCTGTGCGACCGGCACCATCACGCCGTGCACGACGGGGGCTGGACGGTCGAGCTGCACCCGGGTGGCACGGCCGCCTGGACCAGCCCTACGGGGCAGACCGTCACCACGCCCGCCGAGCTCGACGTCCTGGCGCTGCCGCCGCCGGCACCCGGCGTCGACAACGATCATCCCGACGGGCAGTGGATCAGACCCGGCCACGAGTTCTTCCACGGCCCGCCCCTGACACCGGAGCCGTCGACGTCCGGCACCGCGGACGAACCGACGGCCGACGCCGGGGCCGCAGTTACCCTCGCAGCGGCGGGGGCCACACCGTTCTGATCGGCCGGCCGTTGCCGGCTGCGGAACTGCGTTGCCCCGGTAGCCTCGGTGGCATGGGCTGGTCCGGGTTGCGCCCGCGTCACGTGCGGCGGGCCGAGTACGCGGGCGCGCCGTGACCCGTACCGCGCTGGTCACCGGAGCGGCCCGCGGGATCGGCGCGGCGACCGTACGACGGCTTGTCACCGACGGCTGGCAGGTCGTCGCTCTCGACATCGCCAGCGACCTGCCGGAGCTGCCGTACGCACTGGGAACGCCCGAGGAGCTGGCCGGGCTCGGCGTCACCGCGATGGTCGGCGACGCACGCGACGCCGAGGCCCTCCGCGCCGCCGTCCGCGCCGCCGAGGACCTCGGCGGACTCGACGCCGCCGTTGCCTGCGCCGGCGTCATCGCCGGGGGAGTGCCCCTGTGGGAGCAGGACCCGGCGGCGACCCGGACCGTCCTCGACGTCGACCTCGGCGCCGTCGTGACTCTCGCCCAGATCGCGCTGCCGGCGCTCATCGCGCGTCGCGGCCGGTTCGTCGCGGTCGCCTCCACCGCGGCCCGAACCGGGCTGCCGATGCTCGCCGCGTACGGCGCGGCGAAGGCCGGAGTCGTCGGGCTCGTCCGCGGGCTGGCGGCCGAGCTGGGGGCGACGGGCGTGACCGCCAACGCGGTGAGCCCGGGGTCCACGGAGACCGCGATCCTGGCCGAGTCCGCGCGGCTCTACGGCCTGGAGTCGAAGGACGACTTCGCCCGCCAGCAGCCGATCGGCCGGCTGATCCGCCCCGAGGAGGTCGCGGACACCATCGCGTACCTGTTGTCGCCGGGGGCGGCTGCCGTCACGGGGGCGGACATCGTCGTCGACGGCGGTCTGTCGCTCTGAGGGTCCCCCTGCCGCGGGGCACCGTGCTTCGCCCGGCGCGCGGCCTGGTCGCCGGCGACGGCCTGCTGTTCGGCGGGGCCCCGCCACGGCTGCTGCGCCTGACCGCCGGGGGCAGCGCCGTCGCTCGGTCGCTGCTCGCGGGTGAGCCCAGCGACTCCGACGCCGCCCGTGTGCTCGGCCGGCGGCTCGTCGACGCGGGGCTCGCGCGGTCGTACCCGCCGGCGACCGGCCGGCCCCCGGTGACCGTCGTCGTGCCCGTCCGGGACCGGGACGTCTCGGGCTGCCTGGATGCCCTCGGCGACCGTGACCCCGTCGTGGTGGTCGACGACGGGTCGCGCGTGCCGGTGTCGCTCGAACGGCCGCACGTCACCGTGCTCCGGCTGGCACGCTCCACCGGCCCGGCCGCCGCGCGCAACGCCGGGCTCGACGCGGCGGCCACCGACCTCGTGGCCTGCGTCGACAGCGATGTCGAGGTCACCGCGGGCTGGCTCGACCCGCTGCTGGCGCACTTCGCCGACCCTGTCGTCGCCGCGGTGGCACCGCGGGTCCGGCCGCTCGCCCCCGCCGGTCCACGCGCCACCGTCCTCGCGCGGTACCTCGCCGGCCGCTCGCCGCTGGACCTCGGGCCCGACGACGTCGTGGTGCGCCCCGGGTCATCGGTGGCGTACGTCCCGAGCGCCGCGATCGTGCTGCGGCGGGACGCGGCGCGGTTCGACGAGCGGTTGCGCGTGGGGGAGGACGTCGACCTCGTCTGGCGGCTGGTGGCTGCCGGACGGACCGTGCGCTACGAGCCGAGCGTCAGCGTCGCCCACCGCGAGCCGGACTCGTGGGCCGGCGTGCTCCGGCGGCGGCACGCGTACGGGCGATCCGCCGGTCCGCTCGCAGCGCGGCATCCGCAGGCCCTCACCCACCTGCAGGCCGGCCCGCTGCGACTCGGCGCCGCCGTGGCCGCGGCCGGCGCGCCGCCGGCAGTGGCCACGGTCGTGGCTGCGGGGGTCACGGCCGCCACGACCCGCCGCCTGCGCGCGGCGGGCCTCCCCCGCCGCCCGGCGGC
>DASVGV010000158.1:0-7102 GCA_036379355.1 Mycobacteriales bacterium
CGCCCCCTGACGGAGGCACTCGCGGGCCGTCCGTACCTCGTGCTCGTACTGCTCGATGCGCGCGACCCCGGCAACGCCGGTACGGCGATCCGTACGGCCGACGCGGCGGGTGCGGACGCCGTCGTCCTGGCCAGAGGTCCGGAAGGCGGCTCGGTCGACATCCACGGCGGTAAGGCGGTACGCGCGTCGGCGGGCAGCATCTTCCATGTCCCCGTCGCCACCGGGACCTGGCCGGAGGTGCTGACCTCGTTGCGCGGCGCGGGGCTCCGTGTGCGGGCAACCACGACCGGCGGTCGCCTGGACCTGTTCGCTGCCGACCTGAGGGAACCGACCGCGTGGGTACTGGGCAACGAGGCGCACGGGCTGCCACCGCAGGTGGCCGCGGCCTGCGACGAGACCGTGTCGATCCCCATGCGCGGCCGCGCGGAGAGCCTCAACGTGGCCGCCGCCGCGGCCGTCTGCCTCTACGCTTCTGCGCGAGCGCAGGAGGGGGTCTCCCGAGGGGAGGGCACATGAGTTCCGCGGACGCGTACGCCGCGCTCCCGGACGCCGTGCTCGTCGTCGCCGCCGACGGCGTCATCCGCTCGGCCAACCCGGCGGCGCACCGGCTGCTCGGCGACGGTCTGGAGGGCCGGTCGTTCTCGGCCGCGGTCGGACTCTGCGACGACCAGGGACGCGACTGGTGGGCCTGCGAGGCGGCCGCCCGCGGCATGGCCGGTGTGCGCGCCGTACCCGAGCGGCGCCTGCTCGCCGGAGAGCGGCCGCTGCTCCTGACCGCGACGTACGTGCGCACCGGCGACCACCTCGACTCGGTGGTCGTGGCCCTGCGCGACACGCGAGCGCGCGACCGGATCGAACGCACCCACGCCGACCTGATCTCGACCGTGGCCCACGAGCTGCGCTCGCCGCTGACGAGCGTCAAGGGCTTCACCGCCACGATGCTCGCGAAGTGGGACCGGTTCGGCGACGACGAGAAGAAGCAGATGCTCGCCTGGATCAACGGGGACGCCGACCGCGTCACCCGCCTCCTGGCTGAGCTCCTCGACGTCAGCCGCATCGACACCGGCAGGCTCGAGCTGCACACCCAGGTGGTCGACGTGGCCGCCGTGGTCCGCAAGGCGTTCGCGGGACGCGTCGCCGCCGGGGAGGCGGCCGAACGGTTCGTCCTGGACGAGGTCGGCCAGCCGCCCGAGATGTGGCTGGACCCCGACAAGATCGAACAGGTGGTCGGCAACCTCGTCGAAAACGCGTTGCGGCACGGAGCGGGGTCGGTGACCGTGACCGTCGTGGGCGACGACGAGGGCGCCACCGTCACCGTGGACGACGAGGGCGACGGGGTCGCGCCCGACCTGGCCCCGCGGATCTTCTCCAAGTTCTTCCGCGGCAGAGCGAGCCGCGGCGGCACCGGCCTCGGGCTGTACATCGTCCGCGGGCTGGTGGAAGCCCACGGCGGTACGGTCGGGGTCGAGACCGCCCCGGGCGGCGGGGCACGGTTTCGATTCCGGCTGCCTGCCGGCTCGCCGCCCTATGCGGAGGATCGCCTGCGATCCGACCCGCGTCAGCGTTGAGCCGGCGGGCACCTCCGCCGTACCGACCGACCCAACCACCGAGAGAGACGGATCATGTCCGCCCCCAACTCCGGCTTCGACCCCGTCGAGGTCGAGGCCCTCAAGCCTGCCGCGCTGGCCGCCGCCGTCGACGCCGCGCGGGCGGCGTTCGCCGGCGCCGCCGACCTCGACGCCCTCGCCGCGGAGCGGTCCGCCCACCTCGGCGACCGGTCGCCGATCGCGCTGGCGCGCCGCGAGATCGGCGCGCTGCCCCCGACGGCGCGGGCCGACGCCGGGCGCCGCGTGAACGAGGCCTTGCAGGCGACCACGGCGTCGTACGACGCACGCCACGAGGCGCTGCTGGCGGCGCGGGCGGCCGCGATCCTCGCCGAGGAGCGCGTGGACGTGACGCTCCCGGTGGACCGGGTGCGGGTCGGCGCGCGCCACCCGATGACGCTGCTGCGGGAGCGGCTCGAGGACGTGTTCGTCGGTCTCGGCTGGCAGGTGGCCGAGGGCCCCGAGGTCGAGCACGAGTGGTTCAACTTCGACGCCCTCAACTTCGGCGGCGACCATCCGGCGCGCGAGCTGCAGGACACCCTCGCGGTCGGCCCCGCCGACGCGCACCTGGTGCTGCGGACGCACACCAGCCCGGTGCAGATCCGGTCGCTGCTGACCAGGGAGCTGCCCGTCTACGTCGTGTGCCCGGGGCGGGTCTACCGGGCCGACGCCATCGACGCGACGCACCTGCCGGTCTTCACCCAGATCGAAGGGCTGGCCGTGGACCGGGGGCTCACGATGGCCCACCTGCGCGGGACGCTGGACACGCTCGTCCGCGAGATGTTCGGTCCAGGGCTGGGAACTCGCCTACGACCGAACTACTTCCCGTTCACCGAGCCCTCCGCCGAGATGGACCTGGTCTGCTTCGTCTGCCAGGGCACCTCCGCCCGTCCCGGCGCCGAGCCGTGCCGTACGTGCTCCTCCGAGGGCTGGATCGAGTGGGGCGGCTGCGGCATGGTCCACCCGAACGTGCTGCGCTCGGCCGGCATCGACCCGCAGGAGTACTCGGGGTTCGCGTTCGGGCTGGGCGTCGAGCGCACGCTGATGTTTCGCAACGGTCTGACCGACCTGCGCGACGTGCTGGACGGCGACGTCCGGTTCACCCTCCCGTTCGGGGCCGGCCTGGCGGGTGAGGTCTGATGCTCGTACCGCTGTCCTGGCTGCGCGCCGTCCTGCCTGCCCTCGGTGAGCGGACCGGGCGTGACGTGGCGGACGCGCTGCTGCGCGTGGGCCTGGAGGTCGAGCGGGTCGAGCGCCTCGGCGTCGAGCACCTCGTCGTGGGGGAGGTGCTCGCCTTCGAGGCCGAGCCGCAGAAGAACGGCAAGACCATCCGGTGGTGTCAGGTCGCCGTCGGGGAGGACGTCCCGCGCGGCATCGTCTGCGGTGCCGCGAACTTCGCGGCGGGGGACCGGGTGGTCGTCGCCCTGCCCGGCGCCGTGCTGCCGGGCGACTTCCGGATCGGGCGGCGCAAGACGTACGGCCACTGGTCGGACGGCATGATCTGCTCGGCGCGCGAGCTCGGCATCGGCGAGGACCACGACGGCATCCTCGTGCTGGGTTCGGACGCGGCCGTCGGCATCGACGCCTCGTCGCTGCTGGCGCTCGACGACGAGGTGCTCGACATCGCGGTCACCCCGGACCGCGGCTACCAGCTGTCGGTACGTGGGGTCGCGCGCGAGGCGGCAGCGGCGCTGGGCCTGCCGTTCGCGGACCCCGCGGACACGACGATCCCGGAACTTCCTGCGGGACAGGAGGTCTTCCTGGACGACCTTGCTGGCTGCGACCGGTACGTCGCCCTGACCGTCGACGGTCTCGATCCGTCGGCGCCGACGCCCGGCTGGCTGCGGGACCGGCTCGTCCGGGCGGGCATGCGCCCGGTGTCACTCGCCGTGGACGTGACGAACTACGTGATGCTCGAGCTGGGCCAGCCCCTGCACGCGTTCGACGCCGACACCCTGTCGGGCGCGATCCGCGTCCGCCGAGCCGTCGACGGCGAGACGCTCACGACGCTCGACCATGTCGACAGAACGCTGGACCCCGAGGACGTCGTGATCGCGGACGACGACGGGCCGGTCGCGCTCGCCGGGGTGATGGGCGGCGCCCGGACCGAGATCGCGGCGACGACGACGCGGGTGCTCATCGAGGCCGCGCACTTCCCGCCGACGCCGGTGGCCCGGGCCGTCCGCCGCCACCGGCTGCCGAGCGAGGCGGCCCGACGCTTCGAACGGGCCGTCGACCCGGAGCTGTGCCCGGCGGCCGCACTGGCCGCCGCCCGGCTGCTCGCCGAGAACGGGGGGGCCACCGCGGTCGCTCTCACCGACGTCGACCGGCACCTCCCGCTGCCCGCCCTGACGATGGCCGCGGACCTGCCCGCCCGGGTCGGTGGTCGCCCCGTCGCCCGGGAGGCGGTCGTCACCGCGCTGGAGACAGTGGGCTGCACGGTGAGCGGCCAGGACGCCCTGGTCGTCGAGCCGCCGCCGTGGCGGCCGGACCTCGTCGAGGGCGTCGACCTGGTCGAGGAGGTGCTGCGCCTCGAAGGCCTGGACCTGCTGCCGTCGGTCCTGCCGCTGCCGCCGGGTAGCGGTGGCCTCACGGCGCCGCAGCGTCGGGTGCGGGCGGTCTCCCGCGCGCTCGCCGCGGCGGGCTACGTCGAGGTCGTCACGTCGCCTTTCGTCGCGCCGGGTGCGGGCCGCGACGGCGAGCCGGAACTGGTCGTCCGCAACCCCCTGTCCGCCGAGGAGTCGGTGCTGCGTACCTCGCTCGTGCCCGGACTCGCGGGAGCGCTGGCGCGGAACACCGCGCGCGGACGGCCGGACGTGGCGCTCTTCGAGGTGGGCTTGGTGTTCCGCGACCGTCGGGGTCCGCACGTGCCCCCACCGAAGGCCGCCCTGCGTCCCGACGCGGCCCTGCTCGCGGCTCTGGACGCCAGCCTGCCGGAGCAGCCCGTACGAGCCGGCTGGCTGCTTGCCGGCCGGGCCGAGCCCGCCGGCTGGTGGGGCCCCGGACGTCCGGTCGACTGGACCGATGCCCTTGCCGCCGCCTACGCCGTCGGGGCGGCGGTCGGCCGTCCGCTCGCCGTCGCGGCCAGCCCGGCGGAGCCCTACCACCCCGGCCGCTGCGCCGCGGTTCTCCTGGACGGGCAGGTGGTCGGCCACGCCGGCCAGCTGCACCCGGACGTCGCGGAGGCGCTCGGCCTCCCGCCGGGGACGTGCGGAGGCGAGATCGACCTCGGCCCGCTCCTCGCGAGTGACGACCGAGTCGTCCCGGCGCCTCGGCCGTCGGGCTACCCGGCCGGCACAGTCGACGTAGCCCTGGTCGTGGCCGACGAGGTGCCACACGCGGCTGTCGCGGCCGCCCTGCGCGAGGGTGCCGGGCCGCTGCTGGAGGATCTGGCCCTGTTCGACATCTATGCCGGCGCGCCCGTCCCGGCGGGGTCGCGATCGCTGGCGTTCACGCTGCGGTTCCGGGCATCCGACCGCACCCTCGACGGGGACGAGGTCAACGCCGCCCGCGACGCCGCGGTCGCCGCAGCCGCTGCTGCGACCGGAGCGAGGCTGCGCGCATGACCCGCCGTCGCCTCGCGTGGACCGCCGGCCTGCTGCTGGCCCTCACGTTCGGGCTGGCCGCCTGCGGGTCGGCCGCGAACCCCCGGTCCGCGACAACGCCGGCGCACTACTACGTCTCCGTCGGCGACTCGTACGCCGCCGGATTCCAGCCGACCGGCCCGCACGGGAAGGGCCACGACACCACCAACGGGTACGCGTACCAGCTCGTCGGCCTCGCCGCCCCCCGGGGCTATCACCTCACCGTCGTCAACTTCGGCTGCGACGGGGCGACCACGCAGTCTCTCCTCGACGAGAAGGGCTGTCAGCACAGGGCTCCCGACGGTCCCACGTACCCCGATGAGACGCAGGCCGCGGCTGCGGAGCAGTTCCTCGCGGCGCACCGGGGCCAGGTCGACCTGGTCACCGTGTCCATCGGCGGCAACGACGTGACCAGCTGCGCGAAGAGCACGGATCCGATCAGCTGCGTGGCGGGTGCGATCACCGTCATCAAGACCCAGCTCGGCGTACTGCTTCCCGCGCTCCGCGCCGCCGCGGGGCCGGACGTGAAGATCATCGGCCTCACGTACCCGGACGTGATCCTCGGCGGGTACGTGTCCACGTCGTCGTCCGCGCGCGGTCTGGCCACGCTCTCCACGACGGCCTTCAAGTCGCTCATCAACCCGGCCCTTCAGGCCCAGTACGCGGCCATCGGCGCCACCTTCGTGGACGTGACGGCGGCCACCGGCGCCTACCTGCCGTTCACCGAGACCACGGACCTGCCGCCGTACGGATCGATTCCGACCGCCGTCGCCAAGGTCTGCGAGCTCACGTACTACTGCCAGTACCAGGACATCCATCCGCGCACGGTTGGCTACCGGGACATCGCCGGCCTCATCGCGGCCGCCCTGCCCCCGGTCACACCGCCGACAGCCCCGGGCGAGCCGCTTTCATAGATATGCGTTCCTCTGTATAGTGCATCGTCATGGGTGTGACCGTTGCGGTGGCCGGTGCGAGCGGGTACGCGGGGGGCGAGCTGCTGCGCCTCGTCGCCGGCCACCCGGCCCTCGAGCTGGGCCCGCTCGCCGCGGGGGAGTCGGCCGGCCGGCCCGTCACCGACCTGCACCCCCAGCTGCGGTCTCTGGCCGGTCGCACGTTCGTCGCCACCGATGCCGCGACCTTGAGCCAGGCGGACGCCGTGCTGCTGGCCTTGCCGCACGGGCACTCCGCAGCCGTCGCAGCCCAGCTGCCGGCCAGCGTGCCGGTCGTCGACCTCGGCGCCGACCACCGGCTCCGCGACGCCGCGTCCTGGGAGCGCTACTACGGCGGTGCTCACGCCGAACCGTGGGCGTACGGGCTGCCCGAGCTGCCCGGCCAGCGGGCGCGCCTGGCCGGTGCATCCCGTATCGCGGGCGCGGGCTGCCACTCCTCCGCGGTCCTGCTCGCCCTCGCGCCGCTGCTCGCCGCGGGGCTGGTCGAGTCGACGGACCTCGCGGTCGTCAGCATCACCGGGACCTCGGGTGCGGGTCGCGGCGCCAGCGCGGCGTTCACGAGCGCCCAGGTCATGGGCGACGTGGCCGCGTACAAGGTGGGGCGCCACCAGCACTCGGCCGAGATTCTCCAGGCGCTCGGCGATACCTGCGACCAGCCCGTGTCGATCAGCTTCACGCCCGTGCTCGCCCCCTTGCCGCGCGGGATCCTTGCGACCTGTACGGCGCGCACGACGGCGAGCGAAGGAACTCTGCGCGAGTGCCTGGACGCCGCGTACGGACACGAGCCGTTCGTCGACGTCCTGCCGGCGGGAACCCAGCCGCACACCGGCGCGACGCTCGGGGGAAACGGCGCGCAGCTGCAGGTCACCGTCGACGACAGCGCCGGACGTGCCGTTGTCACGTGCGCCTTGGACAACCTGGTCAAGGGCGCCGCCGGACAGGCGATCCAGTGCCTGAACCTCGC
>DASVGV010000159.1:0-29307 GCA_036379355.1 Mycobacteriales bacterium
GAGACGGTCCTGTTCCTCCCGCTCGAGGAGCTCATCGCCGCGCACCTGCCGCAGCTGTTCCCCGGCATGGACGTCCAGGAGTGGCACCTGTTCCGGGTCACCCGCAACGCCGACGTCGAGATCGAGGAGGACGAGTCCGAGGACCTGCTGCAGGCGCTCGAGCGCGAGCTGGCACGACGACGCTTCGGGCCCGCCGTCCGCCTCGAGGTCGCCGACGACATGGACGAGCACGTCCTGGACCTGCTCGTACGGGAGATCGAGGTCGGGGCCGGCGACGTGCGACGCGTTCCCGGCCTGATCGACCTGACCGCCCTGTGGGCGGTCGTCGGCCTCGACCGGCCGGACCTCAAGAACGACCCGTACGTGCCCACCGCTCATCCGCGCCTCGCCGCGCAGGACACCGCCGGGGCCCCGAGCTTCTTCGCCGTGCTGCGCGAGGGCGACGTGCTGGTGCACCACCCGTACGACAGCTTCGCGACGTCGGTGCAGCGGTTCATCGAGGAGGCGACGGTCGACCCGAACGTCCTGGCCATCAAGCAGACCCTCTACCGCACGTCGGGCGACTCGCCGCTGGTCGAAGCCCTGATCGACGCCGCCGAGGCCGGCAAGCAGGTCGTGGTCCTGGTGGAGATCAAGGCCCGGTTCGACGAGGAGAACAACATCACCTGGGCCCGCGCCCTGGAGCGCGCCGGCTGCCACGTGGTGTACGGCGTCATCGGCCTGAAGACCCACTGCAAGACCGCGCTCGTCGTCCGCCAGGAGCGCGGCCAGCTGCGGCGCTACGCCCACATCGGCACCGGCAACTACAACGCCCAGACGGCCCGCATCTACGAGGATCTCGGTCTGCTGACGGCCGACCCGGACGTCGGCGCCGACCTCACGGACCTGTTCAACGTCCTGACCGGCTACAGCCACCAGACCGAGTACCGCTCGCTGCTGGTCGCGCCCCAGCAGCTGCGGACCGGCATCGTGGACCAGATCGAGGGTCAGGCCGCGCGGGCGCGGGCGGGCGAGCCGGCACGGATCGCGCTGAAGGTCAACAACCTCGTGGACGAGCAGATCGTCGACGCGCTCTATCGGGCGTCCCGGGCCGGTGTGCGGATCGACTGCGTGGTCCGGGGCATCTGCGCGCTACGGCCGGGAGTGGCGGGGCTGTCCTCGACCATCCGCGTGCGGTCGGTGCTGGGCCGCTATCTCGAGCACTCGCGGATCTTCGCGTTCGGCGACGGTGCGGATGCCGTCTACTGGATCGGCAGCGCGGACATGATGCACCGGAACCTCGACCGGCGCGTCGAGGTCCTCGTCCGGGTCCGGGACACCGCGCTGACCGCGCAGCTGCAGTCGGTGATCGACCTGGCAATGGACGACTCGACCCGGGCCTGGGACCTCGCGAGCGACGGCACATGGTCGCCGCACGGGGAGAGCGACATGCAGGCCGCACTCCAGGCGACGATGAGCGCCCGCAGCGCCGAGCGGACCGTGAGTGGCTGACGAGACCACGTCCGACGCGCTGGGCCGACCGGCGGCCGCGACCGTGCTCGCCGCCGGAACCGTGCTGTGGCGTCCGGGCCCTGGCGGACCCGAGGTGGCGCTGGTCCACCGGCCGAAGTACGACGACTGGTCCCTGCCCAAGGGCAAGGTGGACCCGGGTGAGCATCTGGCCCAGACCGCGGTACGGGAGACAGCCGAGGAGACCGGGTTCCTGGGGGTTCTCGGCCGATTCCTCGGCGACGTGCGTTATGCCGTGCCCGGCGCCGACGGCCCGGTCCCGAAACTGGTGTCGTACTGGGCCATGGCCGCGCCGGACGGCCTGTTCGTCCCGTCGGCGGAGGTCGACGAGCTGCGCTGGTTGAGCCCCGAGACGTGCCTCGACGCGCTGTCGCGTCCGGCCGATCGCGGTCCCGTGCAGGCGCTGCTGGCGGCGCCCGTGAAGACCACGACCGTCCTGCTGATCCGCCACGGCCATGCCGGCACCCGCGCATCCTGGCCCGGACCGGACGACCTTCGCCCGCTGAACGCCCTCGGCCGGCGGGAGGCTGCGGCCCTGGCCCGCGTGCTGCCGGCATTCGGTCCGGCCGCCGTGGCGTCGGCCGGTCCGGCGCGGTGCGTCCAGACCGTTGACCCGTTGGCCGCGGCGCTCGGCCTGACCGTCGAGTCGGCACCGGAGTTGTCCGAGGCCGCGTACGCCGCGGATCCCGAAGCCGCCGCCGGGAAGGTCCGGGCGCTCGCCGGCGCCGGCCGGCCGGTCGCCGTGTGCAGCCAGGGCGGGGTCATTCCCGGTCTGCTGCAGGCCCTCCGGGACTCGCGGACCGGCGGGTCTCGGACAAGGTCGGCCCGGAAGGGCTCGACGTGGGTGCTGTCGTTCGCCGATGGTCGGCTCGCCGCCGCCGACTACTTGCCCGACGTCTTCCCGTCCGCCTGAGCGGAAAGCAGCGGGGGGCCGGACCACACGGTCCGGCCCCCCGCTGTGCACGTTGTCTAGCGCGAGCCCCGCTTGGCCGGGGCCTTGCGAGCAGTGGTCTTCTTCGCCGGCGCCTTGCGGGCCGTCGTCTTCTTCGCGGCCGCCTTGCGCACGGGCGCCTTGGTGGTCTTCTTCGCCGCGGCCTTGCGCGCCGGGGCCTTGCGGGCAGTGGTCTTCGTGGCAGCCGCCTTCTTCGCGGGCGCCTTCGCCGTCTTCTTGGCCGCGGCCTTCGTGGCCGGCGCCGCCTTCTTGGCCGGCGCGGGCGCGGGAGCGGCCTTGGCCATCTTCTTGGCTCCGGACACGTAGGCCTTGAAGTCCGCGCCTGGGCGGAACTTCGGCACCGACGTCTTCTTGATCTTGACGACGGCCCCGGTCGCCGGGTTGCGGCCGGTGCGCGCCGCGCGGTTGGCCTTCTCGAAGACGCCAAAGCCCGTGATCGTGACCTTCTCGCCCCTGGCGACGGCACGGGTGATGGTGTCGACGACGTGTTCGACGGCGTTGCTGGCGGCGGACTTGCCGCCCAGCCTGCCACTGAGAGCGTCGATCAGCTCCGACTTGTTCATGAGACCTCCGGTACGCCGACCCGGCCCTGTGCCGGACGTGATCACGGCAAAAGGTAGGGAACGCCAGGCCGCATCACAACACCTGTCTCGGCGTGTCGGCGTACGGACATGAAGGATTCCTCCTGTGTCGTGGGGGATTCACGCGGCCCGGAGGGGCCGAATTCGACCGTGTCGTGACCTCTTCCGGGCCGCAAAGCCCTTGCGCGGCAGGAAGAATCAGGACGTTTCGACTCGCGGCAGCAACGACGAGCGGCGCTGCTCGAACGCGCGGATGGCGTCCTCGTGCTCGAGGGTGAGGGAGATGTCGTCCTGACCGAGCAGCAACCGCCGGCGGGCGGCGTCCTCCAGCGGGAACGGGTAGGACGTCCCGGCAGCGGTGAGCTGCCGGGCCTCGAGGTCGACGACGACGTCGGTGCCGGGCTCCGCCTCGACCAGCCCCATGAGCTCCTGCACGACCACATCGTCGAGCTGGACGGGCAGCAGGCCGCCCTTGAGCGCGTTGCCGCGGAAGATGTCCCCGAACCGCGCGGACACAACCACTCGGAACCCGGCGTCCTGAAGGGCCCAGACCGCGTGCTCGCGGCTCGACCCGATGCCGAAGTCGGGGCCGGCGAGCAGGATCGTCGCGCCCGCGTACTGCGGCTGGTCGAGGGTGAACTCCGGCCCCCGCCAGCCGGCGAACAGCCCGTCCTCGAAGCCCGTACGGCTGATGCGCTTGAGGAAGTCGCTCGGGATGATCTGGTCGGTGTCGATATTCGCCCGGCGCAGGGGAACGGCCGTACCGGTGTGCACGGTGAAGGCGTCCATGTCAGGCCTCCTGGAGGTCGGCGGGGGCGGCGAGGCGGCCAGTGACCGCGGTGGCCGCGGCAACCGCCGGGGACACGAGGTGGGTGCGGCCGCCCTTGCCCTGCCGTCCCTCGAAGTTGCGGTTGGACGTGGACGCGCAGCGTTCCCCCTCCGCGAGCACGTCCGGGTTCATGCCCAGGCACATCGAGCAGCCCGGCTCGCGCCACTGTGCCCCCGCGGCGGTGAAGACCGCGTCCAGGCCCTCGCTCTCGGCCTGCCGCTGCACGCCCTTGGACCCGGGCACGACCAGCATCCGCACCCCCCGCCGGACGCTCCGGCCCCGCAGCACGTCGGCGGCTGCGCGCAGGTCCTCGATCCGGCCGTTCGTGCACGACCCGATGAACACCGCGTCCACCGCGATGTCCCGCAACGGCGTGCCGGGCGTCAAGGCCATGTACGACAGCGCCCGGACGGCCGCCTCCCGCTCGCCGTCCGGCAACGCCTCGGGATCGGGGACCACGGCGCCGAGCGGGAGCCCCTGGCCCGGGTTGGTTCCCCAGGTGACGTACGGCGTGAGGCCGGCCGCGTCCAGATGCACCTCCCGGTCGAACTCCGCTCCCTCGTCGGTGACCAGGGTCCGCCAGTGCTCGACCGCCGCGTCCCAGTCGGCCGGGGCGTACGGCCGCCCCCGCAGGTAGGCGAAGGTGGTCTCGTCGGGAGCGATCAACCCGGCCCGGGCGCCCGCCTCGATGCTCATGTTGCACACGGTCATGCGGCCGGCCATGTCCAGGTCTCGGACGGCCTGGCCTCGATACTCGATGACGTAGCCCTGGCCGCCGCCGGTTCCGATCTGCGCGATGATCGCGAGGACGAGGTCCTTCGCCGTGACCCCCGGCGGCAGGGCACCGTCGACGGTGACGGCCATCGTCTTCGGCTTCGTCTGCGGCAGGGTCTGGGTCGCGAGCACCTGCTCCACTTGGGACGTACCGATGCCGAAGGCGATCGCTCCCAGCGCGCCGTGCGTCGAGGTGTGGCTGTCTCCGCAGACGATGGTCATGCCGGGCTGCGAGATGCCCAGCTGGGGGCCGATCACGTGGACGATGCCCTGGCCGGCGTCGCCCATCGGGTGCAGCCGGATGCCGAACTCCGCGCAGTTGCGGCGCAGGGCGGCGACCTGCGCTCGGCTGGTCTCGTCGACGATCGCGTCGAGGCGCCCCGAGGCGGCGCTCGGGTCGGTGGGGATGTTGTGGTCCTCGGTCGCGAGCGTCAGGTCTGGGCGGCGGACGGCCCGACCGGCAAGGCGCAGCCCGTCGAAGGCCTGCGGGCTCGTGACCTCGTGGACGAGGTGCAGGTCGATGTAGATCAGGTCCGGCTCGCCGTCCGCGCGCTCGACGACGTGGGCATCCCAGATCTTCTCGGCCAGCGTCGCGGGTCGGGGGTGTGCGGCCATGGCTTGCATCTCACATTCTGAGACAGCAGTATCAATCCGTGGACCACACTACTACCGGCGTCGGCGTCCTGGACAAGTCGGCGCGGATCCTGGCCGCGCTCGCGGAGGGGCCGGCGGCGCTGGGTGACCTGGTGACCCGCACCGGACTGCCGCGCGCGACGGCGCACCGGCTGGCCGGGGCGCTGACGGCGCACCGGCTCGTCGCCTGCACGAACGGCAGGTACGAGCTCGGGCCGTGGCTGGCCGAGCTGGGCTCGACCGACCCGTTGCTCGCGCACGCCGAACCGGTGCTCGACGCGCTGCGGGCACAGACGGGGTGCAGCGCGCAGCTGTTCCGGCGCAGCGGATCCGAGCGGGTGTGCGTCGCGGCCAGCGACGTACCGGCCGGGCTGCGCGACACGGTGCCGGTGGGGGCGCGCCTGCCGATGACCGCGGGGTCGGCGGCGCAGGCGCTGCTCGCCGACAGCGGTGAGGTGCCGCCCGGTGCGGCCTTCGCCGCCTCGACGCTGGCGTCCGTACGCCGGCAGGGCTGGGCGCACTCGGTCGCCGAACGCGCGCCGGGGGTGGCGTCGGTGTCGGCGCCGGTACGGGGCGCGGACGGGACCATCGTCGCCGCCGTGTCCGTGAGCGGACCGGCCGCGCTGCTCGGCCGCTCCCCCGGCCGCCTGCACGGCGCCGCCGTCGCCGCCGCCGCCCGCCGCCTGTCCGCGTGACACCGCGCGAACCGGCCACGGCGAGTCCGATAGGCTCCGTCAGGGCCCTCGGGCCCGAGGCCCCCATCGTCTAGCGGCCCAGGACACCGCCCTCTCACGGCGGCGGCACCGGTTCAAATCCGGTTGGGGGTACCGGTTGCTGGATTGTGAGAGGGCACCCCAAGCGCGGTGGGCGTCGCCACGAGCTCCTCTTTCACGATCACGTCGGGCCAATACTCCAGCAGGAGCTCGACGGCTGCGACGAGCTTGTCGACGACACGTTGGCCGCGAGGCTGCCATCGTGACCAGAGTTCCAAGTTCGACGGGCGATTGTCCAGGCGGTCACCGTTCTTGTGATGTACCGACTCGTCCGACGTCAGGGGCCGACCGAGGTGTCTGGCCATGACGAGCCGGTGCTCGAACGCGCTCCGTGCCCCGCCGACGAGGTGGCGCTCGTGCGGCGGCACCGGGACCTTCCAGTAGCCGTGGCTGAGGCCGCCCGTCCCTGCGGGTGCCTTGATCGGACGATCCGGCTGCGGATCTCCGGTGCGCCGCGTTCGGTTGTAGTGGGCCTTGCACATGTCCCAGGACTCCGACAGGCGGTCGCAACCGTCCACCGCGCACCGTGCACCTTGCCGGCCGAGCGGCCGCCCGGCCTGGACGTCGCCGTGGCGCTGCCAGCGCTGGTAGTGCCCGTGGCACAAGCCCAACGATTCTGTCGGCTTCGTGCATCCGGGCAGGGTGCACGGCTCGGCCGGAGAGGTACGGCGGTGGGGTCGACGGCTGCGCATGGCACGAGACTGCCAGGTGGGTCGGACGCGAGGTGGTCGATATCCACTGCGGGAGAAGAACTTTGGGAACTTGCTGGGGTACCTGGACTCGAACCAAGACTAGCTGAACCAGAATCAGCCGGGCTGCCAATTACCCCATACCCCATGGGTCCTGACCGTCGTACAGCCTACCAAACTAGGCCTCTGCGGCGAGCGCGAGCGCGGCGTCGAGGCGGCCCAACGAGCGGTCGCGACCGAGCAGCTCCAGCGACTCGAAGAGCGGCGGGGACATCCGCCGCCCGGTGACGGCGACCCGCACCGGACCGAACGCCAGCTTGGGCTTGAGACCCAGCCCGTCGACGAGGGTGTCGCGCAGGGTCCGTTCGATCACCTCGTGGGTCCACGCCTCGACGGCGGCCAGCGCCTCCCGTGCCGCCGACAGCTGCGGAGCGACGGCCGGGACCAGCTGGTCGTCGTCGACGACCGCGAAGTCGGCCTCCTCGACGAGCAGGAACCGCAGCATGTCGACGGCGTCGGTGAGCCGCACGATGCGGGTCTGGATCAGCGGGACGGCGCTCTCCAGCACCCCCGGCGGCAGCGGCACCCCAGCCGCTTCGAACCACGGCCGCAGCATCTGCACCAGGGTCTCCTCGGGCAGCGCCCGGATCTTCTCGCCGTTGATCGCCTCGAGCTTGCGGACGTCGAAGCGGGCCGGGTTGCGCGACACCCGCGACAGGTCGAACGCCGCGACCATCTCGGCGGTGTCGAAAAGCTCGCGGTCCGGCGCGAGGCTCCAGCCCAGCAACGCCAGGTAGTTGCGCATGGCGTCGGCGAGGAACCCGTGCTCGCGGTACCACCGCAGGGAGACCTCGCCGTTGCGCTTGGACAGCGGCTTGCCGTCCTCGCCGACGATGAGGGGCAGGTGGCCGTACGAGGGCCACTCCTCTCGCGGGTGCCCGAGCGCCGCGAACAGGGCCATCTGCCGCGGCGTGGCCGAGACGAGGTCGTTCCCGCGCACGATGTGCGTCAGCTTCATGAGCGCGTCGTCGACGGCGGCGGCGAGGACGTACAGCGGCGCGCCGCCGCTGCGGGTCAGGGCGAAGTCGGGGATCTGGTCGTGCGCGATGGTGACCTCGCCCAGGACGAGGTCCGTCCACGTCGTCGCACCCGGAGGCATGGGGAACCGCAGGATGTGCGAGCGGCCGTCGGCCTCGTACGCCGCTCGCTGCGTGTCCGACAGGCGCCGGCAGTGGCCGTCGTACCCCGGCGGGCGCTTCGAACCGGCACGCCGCTCGGCGATTTCCTCGGGCGTGCAGTAGCAGCGGTACGCCGCTCCCCCCGCCTCGAGCCGGGCGGCCGCCTCGTCGTAGACCGCGCGCCGCTCGCTCTGCCGGTACGGCGCGTACGGGCCGCCGACCCCCGGGCCCTCGTCCCAGTCGATGCCGATCCACCGCAGGGCGTCCTGCACGCCGGCGAACGCCTCTTCCGTCGCGCGGGAGGCATCGGTGTCCTCGACGCGGAGCACGAACGTGCCCTCGGCCTGCCGCGCCAGCGCCCACGAGAACAGCGCGGTCCGGACGTTTCCCACGTGCAGGTCACCCGACGGGGCCGGGGCGAACCGCGTCCGTACCGTCATCGGGCGCCAGCCGCCACCACCGGGTTGGTGAGCTCGCCGACGCCCTCGACCGACACCGTGACGACCTGGCCGGGCGCCATCGGCCCGACGCCGGCCGGCGTACCGGTCATGATCACGTCACCAGGGAGCAGCGTCATCGCGTGGCTCACGTAGCTGATGACCGTAGGAACGTCGAACAGCAGCAGCGACGTCGGCGCGTCCTGGACCACGGCCGCGTCGAGGGTCGTCGTGACCCGGGTCGCGGCGGGGTCGAGATCGGTCTCGATCCACGGCCCGAGCGGGCAGAACGAGTCGTGCCCCTTCGCGCGCGTCCACTGCCCGTCGCTCTGCTGGTGGTCGCGGGCGCTCACGTCGTTGCCGCACGTCCAGCCGAAGACGTGACGCAGGGCATCCTCGACCGGGACCCGGCGGGCAATGGTGCCGATGACGAGGCACAGTTCGCCCTCGTAGTCGACCCGCTCGCTGTCGTCGGGGAGCAGGATCGGCGCGCCCGGGCCGATCACGGCGGTGGACGGCTTCAGGAACATGAGCGGTGATCGGGGCCGGTCCCCGCCGGTCTGCGTACGCATCTCGTCCACGTGGTCGGCGTAGTTCTTCCCGATGCCGATCACCTTGCTGGGCACCACGGGTGCGCTCAGGGTCGCGTCGCGCAGCGGAACGATCTCGCCGGTGCGCCGGGCCGGCTCCACGAGTGGATGGGCGTGCAACGCCTCCACGGTCTCCTCCCCGGGCTCGCCCTCCACGACGCCGTACGACAGGGGGCCGCCGTCGACACTGAACCGGGCGATGCGCACCGTCCGAACCTATCGGTCCGGCGGATACGCCCCGCGCCCCGACCAGAACCACCTCCACACGGTCGCAACGGCGAGGCCGGTGCGCTCGGCCGTGTAACCGGCTCAGCTCGCGCCGGTCGCACGGAGGCGGATCTGGTCACCCGCCAGGCCGGTACCGGCCCGTGATCGGGGGGAGGATGACGGGGTGGCGGACGAGCGACGGCGACCCGAGCCGTTCGTCGTGACCTCGGCTCCGCCCAGCCGCGCGGCCGAGCTGGACGCCAAGCGGCGGCACTACGCGATCACGATGATCGCGCGGGTCGCGCTCATCGGGATCGCGGTCGCCTTCCTGCGCCCGTGGCCGTGGGTGCTCTATCCCGCGATGGTCGTCGCGATGGTGCTGCCCTACATCGCAGTCGTCCTCGCCAACAGCCTCAGCGGCCGGACGGACGGAGATGTCGAGCCGTTCGAGCGGGACCCGGCGCCGACCGCGATCCGCTCGGGCCGCACCATCGACCCGGACTGACCGCTTTCCGGTCAGTCCCGGCGCAGGGTGAGTCCGTACGTGTACGCGTCGTCGAGGGCCTGCCACGACGCGTCGATGACGTTCTCGCCGGCGCCGACGGTGACCCACTCGCGCTCGCCGTCGCTGGTCGTGACGAGCACGCGGGTGATGGCCGCCGTCCCGGAGCCGTGCCCGGCGTCGAGGATGCGCACCTTGTAGTCGACGAGCTCCATCCGATCGAGCGCCGGGTGGTCCGCGCCGATCGCCTGCCGGATCGCCGTGTCGAGCGCGTTGACCGGGCCGTTGCCCTCGCCGGTCGCCACCACCCGGCGCCCGTCGACGTACGCCTTCACCGTCGCCTCCGCGGCGAGCTCGCCGTCGGCGCGGCGCTCCACGATCGCGCGCCAGGACTCGAGGTCGAACACGCGCGGGGGCAGGCCGTCGACCTCGGCGCGCAGCAGCAGCTCGAAGGAGGCCTCCGCCGCCTCGTACGAGTATCCGGCCGCCTCGCGGGACCGGACGACGTCGATCACCCGGCCGGCCATGTCCGCGGGCACCTCGACGCCGAGCTGCCGGGCCTTCAGCTCGACCCCGGCACGGCCAGCGAGCTCGGACACCAGCAGGGTCATGTCGTTGCCGACCGCGGCGGGATCCACGTGCTGCGCGAGGTCGGGCGCTCGCGTCACGGCTGCGGCAGCCGGCCCGGCACGGTGGGCGAACGCCGCGGTGCCGACGTACGGCTGGTGGGGCTCGGGCACCAGGTTGGCCGTCTCGGCGACCGCGTGCACGATGCGCTGGAGCTCGGGAAGCCGGCCGGCAGGCAGGCAGCGGCGCTGCAACTTCGTTTCCAGCCCGGCAACGACCGCCGCCAGATCGGCTGCGCCGCAGCGACTTCCGTACCCGTTCACGGTGACCTGGACCAGCTGGGCACCGGCCCGCACCGCCGCCAGCGTCGAGGCGGTCGCGCAACCGGCGTCGTCGTGGCACTGCACCCCGACGACGGGCACCACGGCGGCGAGGTGCCCGACGACGGTGGCGACGTCCCAGGGCAGAGCGCCACCCAGGGTGTCGACGACGGAGACCACCTCGGCCGCCGCGCATTCCGCCAGCACGCGCCGGGCGAAGTCGTCGTCGGCGAACCAGCCGTCGACGGCGTGCTCGGCGTCGACGAACAGCCGGAAGCCCTCCGACCGCAGGCGTTCGACCGCGCTGCGCACCTGTTCGACGTACTCGTCGGGAGCCGTGTCCAGGACGCGTTCGACCCAAGGGCGTGACGTCACCACCGAGAGGTTCACGACATCGGGACGCGCGGTCTCCAGGCCGCGGACGGCGCCGTCGTGCAGCGGAGCTGTCGCGTGCCCTACCAGCGTCGGGAGTGCGTCGAGCTCCTGGCGCGCCCGGGCGAAGAGCGTCGCGTCACGGGGGCTTTCGCCCGGCGCACCGGCCTCGACGTACGCCACGCCCAGGTCGGTCAGGTGCCGCAGCACCGCGAGGCCGTCGCCGATGCTCGGGTGAAAGCCGGTCCCCAGGACGCCGAGGCGCAGCGTGCTGTCGAGGACGGCGACGTCGACCGGGAGTGGCAGGGGGTTCGCGCGAGCGCTCATCGAGCAGTCCTTGCTGAGTACGGGCAACAAAAAGCCCCTCGTGCGAGGCACGGAGGGGCGGGCGCGGCAGCCGGGTGGCCGTCGCGCCTAGACGATGATGATGCGGGTGGACACGGGCCGAGTGTCCCGGACGACCGCCGCCGCGGTCAACTGGAGCGCAGCGCCGACAGCCGAACTCGCATGAGGTCACGGACCGACACCACGCCGACGGTACGGCCGTCCTCGACGACGACGAGGTGCCGGAAGTTGCCCCGCAGCATGGTGGCGGCAGCGTCCTCGAGCGACCAGGACGGGTCCGCGGTCACCGCGCTCGGGGTGAGGAACTCGCCGATGCTCGTCGCGTCCGGGTCGGCGCCCGTCGCGAGGGCGCGCAGCACGTCCCGCTCGGTGAGGATGCCCGGGCCGGGTGCGTCGGGGTCGTCGATGACGGCGGCACCGACGTTGCGTTCGCTCATGCGGATCGCGGCGTCGCGCACGGTGTGGGTCGGCCCCAGCCGCAGGACGACATCGGACATGGCTTCGCGGACGTCCATACCTGGGCCTCCGTCTCGATCGCCGGTCTCGGAAGGGGGAACGGTACGCCGGGAGCCGTCGCCCTGGGTGGCCGCCCCTGCGCCGCCGCGGGCGCGGGTCAGTCGGAGACGTACTCGTTCCAGTGCGCGTACTGCTCGAGCCGGCCGGTGACCGCGGCCTTGAAGGTGCCGAGCAGCTGCTTGGTGACGTCACCGGGCTTGCCGGTGCCGACCCGGCGGTCGTCCACCTCGACCAGGGGCACCACCTCGGCGGCGGTGCCGGTGAAGAACGCCTCGTCGGCGAGGTAGAGGTCGGCGCGGTTCAGTGACTGCTCCTTCACCTCGAAACCCTCGTCGCGGGCCATCGTGATCACCGAGTCGCGGGTGATGCCGGCGAGCGCGCCGTCGACGAGCGGTGGCGTCACGAGCGTGCGGCCGTAGACCACGAAGATGTTCTCGCCCGATCCTTCGGAGATCTGCCCCTCGGGGGTCAGCATGATCGCCTCGTCGTAGCCCGCCTTGAGTGCTTGGACCTTGGCCAGCGACGAGTTGATGTACTGGCCGGTGCCCTTGCCGGTCGGCGGGATGGTGTTGTTCCCGATCCGCTGCCAGGACGACACGGCGGCGCGCACGCCCGTCTCCTCGGCTTCGGCGCCGAGGTAGGCACCCCAGGGCCAGCACGCGATGGAGACGACGGTCTGCGACGGCAGCGGGTTGAGCCCCATCTCCCCGTACCCGAGGTAGAACAGGGGACGGATGTAGCAGGCGTCCACGGCGTTGAC
The DNA here is from genome assembly GCA_036379355.1 of Mycobacteriales bacterium. Lineage (GTDB taxonomy): Bacteria > Actinomycetota > Actinomycetes > Mycobacteriales > CAJCIY01 > CAJCIY01. The sequence goes on from DASVGV010000159.1 coordinate 12,535, forward strand.
CCGGACGAGCTCCTTGGTCGCCGCGACGATCTCCTCCGGCGAGAAGCGCGGCTCCATGAGATACAGGTGCGCGCTGCGGTAGAGCCGGGCGATGTGCTCGGTCAGCCGGAACACCGCCGGACCGCGCTCGGTGGCATACGCGCGGATGCCCTCGAAGACGCCCCAGCCGTAGTGCAGCGTGGGGTTCAGGACGTGGATGGTGGCGTCGTCCCAGTCGACGAGCTTCCCGTCCATCCAGATCTTCGAGGTCTTGGTCAGCGGCATGCGGATCATTGGACCACAGCGCGTCAGGCGGTGAGATCGACGAGCGCCTGCGCGGTGCGCCAGTTGCGGACCGTCCCGTCCCGGCTGGCCGTGCGCGACAGGGCCGACGCCAGCTTCGACGCATGCATCCCACCCGGCGTCCAGAGGTAGATCTCCCGACCCCGGGCGACGGCCTTCTCCTCGCCGTACGCGTCGGGGTCGACACCGAGGTCGGTGACCGGCTTCGAGCAGTAGACGACGGACAGCAGCTTCGGGTCTGCCGGCAGCGGGTTGGCCTCGACGACGGCGACCAGCTCGTCGTGGCTGCGCACGACGACGGGCACGTCGAAGCCGGTCCGCTCCGCGATCGCCGCGCCGAGCGCACGCACGAGGGCCGGTTCCTTGGCGCTCGTGGTGACGGCGAGGTTGCCGCTCTGCAGGTACGTCTGCGGGTCCCCGTAGCCGAGGTCGGTGGCGATCTCTTTCAGGATCGGCATCTTGATGCGGTGGTGGGCACCGACGTTGATGCCCCGCAACAGCGCGACGTACCGGGTCACGACGCGGCGAGGTCTGCCAGCTCGTCGCCGACCTGCGCGGTCGGTGCCGCGGCGGGATGGCCGGCCAGCCTCATCGCCACGGCCGCCTCGACGGCGTCCGCCGATTCCCTGTCGCCCAAGTGGTCGAGCAGGAGTGCGACCGAGAGCACGGCTGCGGTCGGGTCGGCCTGCTGCCGGCCGGCGATGTCCGGAGCGCTGCCGTGCACCGGCTCGAACATCGACGGGTTGGCGCGCGAGACGTCGAGGTTGCCACTGGCGGCGAGTCCGATGCCGCCGGCGATGGCGGCGCCCAGGTCGGTGAGGATGTCGCCGAACAGGTTGTCGGTCACCACGACGTCGAAGCGGCCCGGGTCGGTGACGAAGAACATCGCCGCGGCGTCGACGTGCTGGTAGGCGACGGTCACGCCGGGGAAGTCGCCGGCCACCTCCTCGACGACCCGCTTCCAGAGCCCGCCGGCGTGCGCCAGCACGTTGGTCTTGTGGACCAGCGTCAGGTGGCCCCGGCGGGCAGCGGCGCGCCCGAAGGCGTCCCGGACGACGCGCTCGACGCCGTACGCCGTGTTGAGCGACACCTCGGTGGCCACCTCGTGCGGCGTCCCGCCGCGGAGCACGCCGCCGTTGCCCACGTACGGGCCCTCGGTCCCCTCGCGGACGCACACCATGTCGATCGTGGCATCGGGGCCGAGCGGCGAGGCGACACCGGGAAACAGCCGGACGGGGCGGAGGTTCACGTGGTGGTCGAGGGCGAACCGCAGCCGCAGCAGCAGCCCGCGCTCGATGACGCCGGGCGGCACGCGGGGGTCGCCGACGGCGCCCAGCAGGATGGCGTCGTGACCGCGCAGCTCGTCCAGCACCGAGTCGGGCAGCACCTCGCCGGTGGCCAGGTAGCGGTCCGCACCGAGGTCGTACGACGTGGTCTGCACGTCGCCGCGGACCGCGGACAGCACCTTGAGCGCCTCCGCCGTCACCTCCGGCCCGATGCCGTCGCCGCCGATCACCGCGAGCTTCATGGCGGCCAACCTACTGAGGCGGCTCGTCGGGGTCGGCGGCGTCCAGCAACCGGCGCTCGGTCCAGACCGAGCCGACGAGCGCGCCGAAGAACAGCACGACCGACAGCGCGAGCAGCCACGCCGACAGGACGAAGGTGGCACCGATGAGCCCGTACGCCTTCACCTGGCTGACGATCTGGTCCGACAGCAGCGGCGAGAGCGCGACCAGCCCGGTCGTGGCGGCCGCCATCGCGACGGAGCCGGGGACCAGCGTCAGCCACGGCACGCGGCCGCCCAGCAGGACGCGCTGGGTCCACCAGTAGAACAGGAACGACACCCCGAGGACGAACGCCAGCCGCAGCAGATGGGCGACGATGCCACCCGACGGGACCTGGGAGCCGAGGAACCGCCCGATGCGCCCGGCGTAGAGCGCGAGCGCGAGGTACACGCACAGCCCGCCTACCCACATCACCTGCCGCCACAAGGACCGGAAGCCGCCGCGCGCCTGGTACCAGATGTCCTCGTACGCGCGCTGCTGGATGGCGCCGACACCCGTCGCGAACACGAGCGAGACGACGAGGCTCACGACGAGGGTGACAAAGCCGACGTGACCGGTGCTGATGAACAGGGCCTGGACGTCGGTGGTCGCCGCGGGCGAGAGCCCCAGGTAGTGCGAGAGGGCCGTGCCCACCGAGTCGAGGTCGAACCGCTGGGTGACGGCCTGCAGCGCGACCAGCAGCGGGATCGTGCAGAGCGTCTGCTCCGCCGCGAGCGCCAGGCACTCGCGGATGAGGTTCAGCTCGTTGCTGCGCCTCCCCACGTGCCCCGGAAAGCTCTCCAGCAGCGCGTGCCACAGCCGCCGGAGACGCTCGCGGCGGTCGCTCCGGGTCCGCACCCGCGTCGCCGACGTCACCGTCGCCAGGTTCCCCGGCTGAACACGGCTCAGACGCTCCGCTCCCGGATGTCACCCACGCGAACATCCTCTGCCCAGCCGGCAGAACCGGTACGGGATCATCGACTCGCGACGAACAGGGCCAGGCCGATGACGACCGTGCCGGCCAGCATCCAGGTGACCTCGTCCCCCACCCGACCCGAGTGCCAACGCCGCAGCGGGCTCAGCAGCGCGAGTACGCCCCGCGCGACGTCCACGCGCGGCGGTGCGGCCAGCCAGAGCACCGCCACGACGAGCGCGACGAGAACCGGCGCGACGGCCAGGGGCACGCCGCCCCAGACCCAGCCGGCCGGCGCGGTCGCGTGCCGGATGGGGCCGGCGCCGACGAGGACGGCGTGCCGGTACGCGGCCCCGTCGACGAGCCGGTCGCCGGCCGCCGCGCCCCACGCCGTCCCGGCCACCCCGGCGCCCAGGGACAGGGCGAGCAGCAGCCAGGCCGAGATCAGCAGCCGCCCCGGCGGGTCCGGCTCGGGTTCCTCGTCGGGCCGGCCCTCGATGCCCGGCTCGCGGGCGGGCTTGCCCCAGCCGAGGAAGCACCGCAGCGAGAAGCGCAGCACCGCCGCGCCGGTCAGGGCGGCGGCGAGGACGAGCACCGGTACGAGCCACGTGAGCCCTGACCGCCGCGCGGCGTCCTCGGTCACGGCCTTGCCCAGGCCGGTGCCGAACGGCGGGACGCCGGCGAGGGCGAGCCCGCCGAGCAGTGCGACCGCGGCGGTCCCGCGCAGGGGCCGGCCGCGCCCGTGCAGCTGGCCCTCGTCGACCGTGTCGAAGCGCGAGAGCAGGATCCCCGCCACGCAGAACAAGGCGCCCTTTGCGCCGGCGTGCCCGACCGCGTAGATCGCCGCGCCGGCCGCGCCGGCCGGGCTGAGCAGGCCGATGCCCACGAGCAGGATCCCGACGTGGGCGATCGTCGAGAACGCGAGCATCCGCTTGAAGTGCCGCTGCGCCAGGGACATCAGCGCACCGACGAGCGCGGTCACCGCCGCGAGCCCGAGCAGGGTGGGCCGGACGGACGCCGCAGGCAGCGCGGGCTGGTAGGCGACGTGATAGATCCGCCCGACGGCGTACACGCCGGTGGTCACCATGACGCCGGACAGCGCGATGCACACCGGTGTCGGGGCGACCATCTCCGCGCCGGCCGTCCAGAAGTGGAACGGGACGGCGGCCGCCTTGACGAGGTAGCCGACCAGGACCAGCCCCAGCGACAGCGGGACGAGGGCGTCGTGCGGCCCCGCCGCGAGCGCGCGGCCGACCGGCGCGAGTCCCAGCTCACCGGTCCGGGCGTAGACCAGGGCGATCCCGACGAGGCTGAGCACCCCGCCCACGGTGCTGGCGACGGCGAACGAGAGTGCTCCCTGCACGGAGCGCTCGGCCTCGACGCGGTAGCCGGTCAGGACGAAGCCGACCACCGACACCAGCTCGAGGGTCACGAACAGCGAGAACAGGTCGCCCACGAGAACGAGCCCGGACAAAGCGGCGAGGAACACCAGCAGCAGCGCGTGCCAGATCGCGTCGACGTCCTCGAAGTAGCGCCACGTGTAGACGAGGACGAGCGCGGTGACGAAGCCGGCCAGCGCGACCAGCCCGGCGGACGCCGGGTCCGCGACCACCGCGATGCCCACCGGATGGCCCTGTACGTCCCCCCAGCCGCCGGCGGTGATCACGACGTCGTGGTGGCGCGACAACACCGCCAGGGCGACGCCCAGCCCGAGCACGCTGCCGGCGACGGCGAGAGCGAGCGCGTCCACCAGCAGCCTGGGGAGCCATCGGCCCACCGCGGCCACGAGGGGCGCGGCGAGCAGCGGCACCGCGACGGGCAGCAGCAGGATCAGGGTCGCGGCGGATTCCGGCGACGCGGCGTCAGCCATGCAGGTCGTTCAAGGCGTCCGGGTCGCAATAGCCACCGGCACCCTTGGCCGCCTGCACCACGAGCGCCAGCAGCAACGCGAGCACCGTCGCCCCGACGACCACGTCCGTGAGCGTCAGGGCCTGCACCACCGGGTCGACCACCGGCCCCTTCGGATGGTCGGAGAACACCGGAGCAGTGGCGTGCGCGCGGTAGCCGATGCCCAGCAGCAGCACGTACGTCGAGGACTGGGCCACGACGAGGCACACGACCAGGTGCAGGTAGTCCCGGGACGTGACCACGCCGTAGAGACCGGCCAGGAGAACGACCGCGGCGACACCGAACGCCAGGGCGGTCACCGCGGGCCCTCCGCGAGGCGTTCCTGGGCGAAGTAGCTCGCGAGCAGCAGCACCAGCCCCGCGCCCACCTCGAAGCCGACCACGATGTTCAGCAGCGGCACGGTGCCTGCCGACAGCAGCGATCCCGTCCGCCCGAGCGGGAGGTCGTTGGCCAGGAAGGACCCCGACCCCACGAGCCCGACGAGACCGATCACGACGTAGCCGCCGGCGCCGGCGGCCTCGAGCAGCTCCAGCGCCGCGCTCGGCCGGAACCGGGCGAGGGTGCGCGGACCGCCGCCGACGTACAGCAGGTGCAGGCCGCTCGCCGCGAGCACGCCGCCCTGGAAGCCGCCGCCGGGTGACAGGTGCCCGTGCAGCACCACGGAGACGCTGAGGACGGCGGTCACGCCCAGCAGCACCAGGACGGTGGCCCGGACGGCTGCGGGCGAGCGCGGCTCCCGGTCGGGATCTGTGCCCTGGTGCTCCCCCGCCGCCGGCCGCAGCAGCAGCCGCACACCGAGCACCGCCGCGAGCAGGATGAACTCCTCGAACAGGGTGTCGAGGCCGCGCTGGTCGAAGGTCACGCTGCCGACGGCGTTGGCCGTGTGGCGCAGGGCCAGCGCCGCCCGCACCGACGCGTCGCCGTACGGGTGGTGGGCGGTGCCGAACGCGGGCAGGCCGTGGAAGGCGAGGGCGAGCACCACGGCCAGCCCGGCGCCCACGGGGACGGCGACGAGACGGCGCTGCCGGCTGGTCACCGGCCGCGCACCTTGACCAGCGCCAGCAGGATGAGCAGGGGCGTGAGGACGCTGCCGACGACGACCTCGGAGAGTGCGACGTCCGGTGCCGACAGTGCGAGGAACAGCGCCCCCAGCACGAAGCCGTACGCGCCCAGCACCACCGCCTGCGACGCCACGTCTCGACAGGTGACCACGGCGATCGCACCGACCGCGGTCGCGACGAGAAGGACAGCGAGGACGACCGACACGTCAGGTCACTTTGCCGCGGCCCGAGCGGTCGCGATGGTGACGGCCGGGCCGGTGAGCGCGACCAGCGCGCCGACGGCCAACGCGGTCAGGGGGGCGGCGACGCCGCCCATCCGCAGGGCTGTCCCGACGGCGAGCACCGGCGCGCCCAGCGACGTGGCGGGGGCGAGCGCGTGCAGCCGGGAAGCGACCGACGGCGCGCGCAGCAGCGCCAGCGCGGAGCCGATGACGGCGGCGACGCCCAGCGCCTGGAGCACCACGCCGGCCACGTGGAGGGCGGTCACCGGCGTGGTCCTGCCGTCACGACAGCCGCCGCAGCAGGCGAGCGGCGACCAGCGAGCCGGTCACCGACAGCACGGTCAGCACCATCGGCACGATGAGGTACGCCTCGCGGTGGTCGCCGGCCGCGATCAGCAGCATCCCGAGCACCACGACGACCGAGAGCAGCTCGAGGCCGACGAGGCGGTCCCACACCCCGCCGTGACACACCCGGACCAGGCACGGGGCCCCACCGCCCACGAACAGCACGGCGGCCAGCACCAGCTCCGCGCTCATGGGTCCAGGAGCCGGTCGGCGACCGCGCCCGCGCCCCGCCCGAGCTGGTGCACCGTCAGCGGGTCGTCCGACACCAGGTAGGTCGCGGGACCGAGGCACAGGGCGACCCCGGCAAGCGCGCGGTCGGCCTGGTTGGCGAGGCGCCGGTCAGGGACACGAAGAACGCGCCGCCGACCGGGCCAGCGGCCTCGCAGCACCCGCCACGTGCCGGACACGATGTCGCGCGGCACCGCCAGGGCGAGCGCCGCCACCGGGACGGAGACCCGCGGCGACCGCAGCTGCAGGGTCGGAGCGGCGCGCACCACCAGGACCAACGCAGCCGCGACCGTCACCAGACCGACCAGTGCGTCGACCAGGTCGCCGGCGACGGCGAACAGGAACCAGAGCGCGAGCAGGACCGCAGCCGCGAGCAGGGCCACGCCGTACCGCGTCACCGCCGTCCTCCCGCTCCCCCGTCCGCGACCGGGCCGGGCTCACCGTGCCTATCACGTCCCGGCGCGGAGCGCGGGTCAGGCGCGGCCGGCCGCCGAGAGGACCGCCTGCAACGAGGCGGTGACGATGTTGGCGCTGATGCCGACGCCCCACACGACCCGGCCGTCGACGGCCGCCTCGACGTAGGCGGCGGCCTGCGCGTCGGCGCCGCCGGTCAGCGCGTGCTCGGCGTAGTCCAGGACGCGCACGTCGCGGTCCCACACCGGCCCCATCGCGTCCACCAGCGCGGCGATCGGGCCGTTGCCCGAGCCGGTCACCTCGACGTCCGACCCGTCCACGCCGACGACGGCGCTGATCGCATCGCCGTCGATCTTGAACGACCGCAGCGGGTAGCGGTAGTCGAGGTAGGTCTCGGTGAAGATCCGCCAGATCTCCGCGGGCAGCACCTCGCCGCCCTCGCCGTCGGTGAAGCGCTGGATGACACCGGAGAACTCGATCTGCGCCCGGCGCGGCAGGTCGAGCCCGTGGTCGTGCTTGAGGACGTACGCGACGCCGCCCTTGCCGCTCTGCGAGTTGACCCGGATGACCGCCTCGTACGTCCGGCCGACGTCCATCGGGTCGATCGGCAGGTACGGGACCTCCCAGCGGAAGTCACGGACCGGGACGCCTGCCTCGGCAGCGTCGCGGTCCATCGCCTCCAGACCCTTCTTGATCGCGTCCTGGTGGCTGCCGGAGAAGGCCGTGTAGACCAGGTCGCCGCCGTACGGGTGCCGCGGATGTACGGGGAGCTGGTTGGCGTACTCGACCGTGCGCCGCACCTCGTCGATCTCCGAGAAGTCGATCATCGGGTCGACGCCGGTCGAGAAGTAGTTCATGCCGAGGGTGACCAGGCAGACGTTGCCGGTCCGCTCGCCGTTGCCGAACAGGCACCCCTCGACCCGGTCCGCGCCGGCCAGGACGCCGAGCTCGGCCGCGGCGACCGCGCAGCCACGGTCGTTGTGCGGGTGCAGCGACAGCACGGTCGCGTCGCGCCGCGTCAGGGCCCGGTGGACGTACTCGATGGAGTCGGCGTAGACGTTCGGCGTCGCCATCTCGACCGTCGCCGGCAGGTTCAGGACGACCGGCCGGTCGGGGGTCGGCTGCCACACGTCGCTGACCGCCTCGCAGACCTCGATGGCGTAGTCGAGCTCGGTGCCTGTGTAGGACTCCGGGCTGTACTGCAGGAACACGTCGGTGCCCGACAGCAGGGAGTCGGCGTACTTGCTGACCCACTGCGCCCCCTGGACGGCGATGTCCTTGACGCCGTCCCGGTCGAGGCCGAACACCACCCGGCGCTGGAGCGTCGAGGTGGAGTTGTACAGGTGCAGCAGCGCGCGGTTGCTGCCGACGACCGACTGGACGGTCCGCTCGATGAGCTCCTCGCGCGCCTGGGTCAGGACCTGGATGGTGACGTCGTCGGGGACGAGGTCGGCCTCGATGATGTGCCGGATGAAGTCGTAGTCGGTCTGGCTCGCGGCGGGGAAGCCGACCTCGATCTCCTTGTAGCCCATGCGGACGAGAAGCTGGAACATCGCCAGCTTGCGCTGGGAGTCCATCGGGTCGATGAGCGCCTGGTTGCCGTCGCGCAGGTCCACGCTGCACCAGCGGGGGGCGCGGCGCGACACGGTGTCGGGCCAGGTTCGGTCCGGCAGGTCGACGGTCTGGAAGGCGGGATAGCGGCCGAAGGGCATGCCGCTGGGAACTTGCGGGTTCGGGTAGTCCTGCATGACTGGTGGCTCTCCGGGAGTCGGGCGGAAGGCCAGCGTCCGAGCGCATCGGAAGTCCCGCGACGGGGAGCCGGCCTGGTCAGGCCCCGTCGCGGCGGAGAAGAAGCAGGAGCGCTCCCAGCACGACCACGACGTCAGGTTAGCGCGTCGCCGCGGAGGAAGTCATCCACGACGGCCGCGAACGCCGCCGGCTCGTCGACCCAGGGGAAGTGCCCGGCGCCGTCGATCTCGACGTACGTGCCTCGGGTGAACAGGTCGTGCACGGCGTGGGCCGCCGCCGGCGGGGTCAGGAAGTCGAGGCTGCCGGCGACGACGAGCACCGGCGCGTCGACCTCCGATACGTCCGGCGGCGACCAGCGGGTGGCCTCGTTGCGCAGGGTCATGGCCGCCCGCACGTCGACGTCGCGGCCCTCCCGCGCGGCGTGCTCCTGTTGCTGCGGCTCCCACCGGCCGTACCAGAGCGGGGTGGTCTCCTCGAGCAGGAAGCCCTGCTCACGCGGGCGGGCGGACGGCAGGGCCCGCGCGGCCTCGACCGCGTCGGCGTACGCCGGGTCGCCCGCCCGTTGCTCGACCAGGTCGCGCCGCGCGTCGGTGAACAGAGCCGGGTCGACGACGATCGGCGCCGGCGTGACGAGCACCACGGACCCGGCGAGATCCGGGCGCAGCTCGAGCGCCTTGCCGACGACCCGCGCGCCGAACGAGTGCGCGAGCAGGGCCGGTCGCTCGAGCCCGAGCAGCGGGATCAGCTCGACGAGGTCCTGCGCAATCCGTTCCACGGTCAGGGCGGCCAGGTCGGTGGGGCGGCTGCCGCCGCTCCCCCGGTTGTCCACGAGCCGCAACGTGTAGCGGCCGTCCAGGCCGCCGAGATCGCCGAGGTAGCCGGCCGCACGGGCCGGTCCACCCGGAACGCAGACGATGTCCGGTCCGGAACCTGTTGTCGCGCAGGCGATCTGCTGCCCGTCGCTCAGCGTGTACGTCGTGGCCGAACCGGCCTCACTCATGCCTTGAGGTCGACGGTGCGCGCGGACTGGGCGCCGATGGCTTCGGCGACGGTGGTCAGGACGTCGGGGGGGATGGCGCTGTCGACGCCGACCACCATCAGCGCGTCCCCGCCTTCCTCGGCGCGGCTGACCTGCGCCCCGCCGATGTTGATGTCGCTGCGGCCCAGGGTCTGGCCGATGACACCGACGACGCCGGGCCGGTCGGCGTACCGGAACACCGCGAGGTGCTCCTGCGGCCGGACGTCGACGTCGAAACCGTCGATCTCCGTGAGCTTCTCGACCATCCGCGGTCCCGACAGGGTGCCGCTGACGCTCACCTCGGTACCGTCGGGCAGCGCACCCCGCAGGGTGATGAGGTTGCGGTAGTCGGGGCTCTCGGCGGTGGTCGTGAGCTCCAGCGCGAGGCCGCGCTCCTCGGCCAACAGCGGCGCATTGACGTACGACACCGGCTCCTCGACGACCGGGGCGAACAGGCCGCGCAGCGCGGCGAGCTTGAGGACGCCCACGTCGTGGCCGGCGAGCTCGCCGGCAACCTCGACGGTCACCGCGCCGGCGAGACCGCCGGCGAGACCGGTGAAGACCTGGCCGAGCTTCTCCACCAGCGGCAGCGCGGGCCGCACGTCCTGGTCGACGACGCCGCCCGCCTGCACGTTGACCGCGTCCGGGACGAACTCCCCGTCCAGCGCCAGCTTCACGCTGCGCGCGACGGCGGTGCCCGCCTTGTCCTGGGCCTCGACGGTGCTGGCCCCGAGGTGCGGGGTGCAGACAACCGTGTCGAGCGTGAAGAGCGGCGAGTCCGTGCACGGCTCGCGGGCGTAGACGTCGAGGCCGGCGCCGGCCACGCGGCCCTCGACAAGGGCGTCGTAGAGGGCCTGCTCGTCGACGATGCCGCCACGCGCCGCGTTGACGATCCGCACGGTCGGCTTGACCAGCTGGAGCTCCTTGGCCCCGATGAGCCCGACGGTCTCCGGGGTCTTCGGCAGGTGGATCGAGATGAAGTCGCTCTCGCGCAGCAGGTCCTCGAGCGGCACCAGCCGCACCCCGAGCTGGGCGGCGCGGGCCGCCGAGACGTACGGGTCGTACGCGACGATCGTGGTCCCGAAGGCCATGAGCCGCTGGGTGAACAGCACGCCGATGCGCCCGAGACCGAGCACGCCGACGGTCTTGTCGGCGATCTCGACACCGGTGAAGGCGCTGCGCTTCCACTGGCCGGCCTTGAGGCTGGCGTTGGCGCGCGGGATGTGCCGGGCCAGGCCGAGCAGCAGCGCGACGGCGTGCTCGGCGGCGGTCACGATGTTCGACGTCGGCGCGTTCACGACCATCACGCCGCGCGCCGTGGCCGCCTTCGTGTCCACGTTGTCCAGGCCGATGCCGGCGCGCGCGACGACCTTGAGCCGCGGAGCAGCCGCCAGCGCCTCGGCGTCGATCGTGGTCGCGCTGCGGACGATCACGGCGTCCGCATCGGCCAGCGCCGGCAGCAGCTGGGACCGGTCCGCGCCGTCGACGTGACGCAGCTCGAAGTCGTTACTGAGGATGTCGAGGGCGCTCGGCGCGAGCTCCTCGGCGATGAGCACAACAGGCGGCACGGCGGGCCCTTCCAGGAGCGCGGGTTTCTCGTTCGAGCCTACCGGCGCCCGGCTCCGGCGCTCCTGCGCAGACGAACCGCCGGCCGTCCGGACACCGTGCCCAGGGGCATCCGTACGCTCTGCCCATGGGCAAGGTGTACGACGAGATCGAGCCGAAGCTCGCCACCTGGCTGGAGGCGCAGCCGGTGTTCTTCGTGGCCACCGCCCCGCTTGCCGCCGACGGGCTGGTGAACTGCTCACCCAAGGGGCTGTCCGGCACGTTCACCGTGCTGGGGCCGCGGCGGGTCGCCTACCTCGACCTGACCGGCAGCGGCGTCGAGACCGTGGCACATCTGCGCGAGAACGGGCGCATCGTGCTCATGTTCTGCGCCTTCGACGGGCGCCCGCAGGTGGTGCGGCTGCACGGGCGCGGGACCGTGCTGTCCCCCGATGACCCGCAGTTCGCCGCGCTGCGGCCGCGGTTCTCCGACCACCGCGGCGCTCGCGCGATCGTCACGGTCGACGTGACGCGCATCGGCGACTCCTGCGGGTACGGCGTACCGCTCATGGACGTCACCGCCGAGCGGGACGTACTCGACCTGTGGTCGGAGAAGAAGGGCGACGACGGCCTCGCCGAGTACTGGACGACGCGCAACGCCGCGTCCCTCGACGGCCTCCCCGGCCTCCCGATCGGCCGCTGACCCCGGGCGGACCCCTCCGCCGAGATGTGGCAAACGCGCGCTCTCGGACGCGATGTGCGCGCCTTCGCCACATCTCGCGGGGATGGGGGGGAGGGTCAGGGGCGCCAGGATCCTGCGGCGGTGGCCGACCAGCGGCCGCCGTCGCGGTGGACGCGTACGGGGAGGCCGAAGGTCTGGCTCATCGCCGCGTCCGTCAGCACCTCGGCGACCGGCCCGGCGGCGACCACGGATGCTTCCCGCAGCAGCAGGGCGTGCGTCGTCGTGGGCGGCAGCTCCTCGAGGTGGTGCGTCACCGTGACCGAAGTCAGGGCCGCCCGGCCGCGACAGGCGCCCGCGACCGCGGCGAGGAGCGCCTCCCGCGCCGGCAGGTCCAGCCCGCCGGAGGCCTCGTCGAGCAGCAGCAGGTCCGGCTGCTGGACCAGCGCCCGCGCGAGGAGCGCGCGCGCTCTCTCCCCGTGCGAGCAGTCCCCGAACCGCCTGTCCCGCAGCCGCTCCAGCCCGACGACCCGCAGCTCGGCGTCTGCACGCTCATGGTCACCGTCGTCGTACCTGTCGTACCGAGGCAGCACCGTCCCGGTGGCGCCGGTCAGCGCCACGTCGTGCAGCGTGAGTACGCGGGGCAGGCGCGCGCCCGTCGGTGCGTCGACGACGGCGATCCGCTCGCGCAGGGCCCGCATGTCGACCCGGCCGAGGCGGGCGCCCAGCACGTCGGCCGTCCCCGACGACGGGTGCCGGTTCGCGGACAGCACCGACAGGAGCGACGTCTTGCCGGCGCCGTTCGGCCCCAGCACGGCCCAGTGCTCGCCGCGGCGGACGGACCAGGTGACGTCGCGCAGCAGGTCCACCCGCGGCGGCCCCGCGACCCACAGGCAGACGTGATCGAGCGCGATCACCCGGTCAGTCGAGCGGAGTCTCGAGCCAGGAGAACAGCGGGCGCAGCTGGGCGCCGACCTTCTCCACCGGGTGCTCCCGGCCCTGGGCGGCCAGCTCCTGGAAGCGCGGCGAGCCGGCCTCGACGTCGGCCATCAGCTCGTTCGCGAACGACCCGTCCTGGATCTCGCCGAGGATCTTCCTCATCTCGGCCTTGGTGGCGTCGGTGATGATGCGCGGCCCCCGGGTGTAGTCGCCGTACTCGGCGGTCTCGGAGATCGAGTAGCGCATCCGCGACAGGCCGCCCTCGTACATGAGGTCGACGATGAGCTTGAGCTCGTGCAGGCACTCGAAGTACGCCGCCTCCGGCTGGTAGCCGGCCTCGGTCAGGGTCTCGAAGCCCGCCTGCACCAGCGCGGACAGGCCGCCGCACAGGACGGCCTGCTCGCCGAACAGGTCGGTCTCGGTCTCCTCGGTGAACGTGGTCTTGAGCGCGCCCGCCCGGGTGCCGCCGATGCCCTTGGCCCAGGAGTACGCGAGGTCCCAGGCCTTGCCGGTGGCGTCCTGCTCGACGGCGACGAGGACGGGGACGCCGGTGCCGTCGACGAAGGTACGGCGCACGAGGTGGCCGGGGCCCTTCGGAGCGACCATCGCGACGTCGACGCCCGCGGGCGGCTCGATGAAGCCGTAGCGGATGTTGAGGCCGTGACCGAAGAACAGCGCGTCGCCGTCCTTCAGGTTCGGCGCGATGTCCTCGGCGTAGAGCTTCTTCTGGAGCGTGTCCGGCGCCAGGATCATGATCACGTCGGCCTCGGCCGCCGCCTCCGCGGGGGTGACCACGCGCAGCCCCGCGGCCTCGGCCTTGGCGCGGCTCTTCGAGGTCTCCGGCAGGCCGACCCGGACGTCGACGCCGGAGTCGTGCAGGTTCAGCGCATGGGCGTGGCCCTGGCTGCCGTAGCCGATGACCGCGACCTTGCGGCCTTGGATGATCGACAGGTCGGCGTCGTCGTCGTACGTGATCTCAGCCACGGGTCGTTCCCTTTCGTCGTACACGGTTTGTGTTGATCATGATGTTGCAGTCGGATGGCGGGCCGTGTCGTAGCTGAAACCTCATGATCAACGGGAATCGGGGGGTCAGGAGGCGGGGCGGAGGCGTTCCCCCCCGGTGATGGAGCGCCCGCCGCGGGCCAACGCGACCATGCCGGACTGGACCATCTCGCGGATGCCGAACGGCTCCAGCACGGCGATCAGTGCCGCGAGCTTGTCCGGTCCGCCGGTGGCCTCGATGGTGACCGCGTCGGTGGCGACATCGACCACGTGCGCGCGGAACAGCGCCGCGCTCTCGAGGACGTGCGCCCGCGTCTGCGCGTCGACCCGCACCTTGACCATCAGCAGCTCGCGGCCGACCGACGCGGTCGGGTCGAGCTCGACGATCTTCAGGACGTTGACCAGCTTGTTCAGCTGCTTGGTCACCTGCTCGAGCGGCAGCTCCTCGACGTTGACGACGATCGTCATCCGCGAGACGAGCGCGTCCTCGGTGGGGCCGACCGCGAGCGAGTCGATGTTGAAGCCGCGCCGGGAGAACAGGCCCGAGACGCGCGCGAGCACGCCGGGCTTGTTCTCGACCAGCACCGCCAGGGTGTGCCTGGGCATCCTCAGACCGCCTCGGGGTTGTCGTAGTTCGGCCGGGTGTCACGGGCCGACATGATCATGTCGTTGCTGGTGCCGGAGGGCACCATCGGCCAGACCATCGCATCCTCGCCGACGACGAAGTCGACGACGACCGGCCGGTCGTTCACCGCCATCGCCTGCTCGATGACACCGTCGACCTCGTCGGCCTTCTCGCACCGGAGCCCCAGACAGCCGTACGCCTCGGCGAGTTTCACGAAGTCGGGGATGAAGCGCCGCGTACCGAGCCCGGTGTTCGAGTGGCGGCCCTCGTAGAACAGCGTCTGCCACTGGCGCACCATGCCGAGGTTGCCGTTGTTGATGACCGCCACCTTGATCGGGATGTCCTCGAGCGCACAGGTCGCGAGCTCCTGGTTGGTCATCTGGAAGCACCCGTCGCCGTCGATGCACCACACAGTGGCGTCGGGCACGCCCACCTGCGCACCCATCGCGGCCGGCAGGCCGTAGCCCATCGTGCCGGCGCCGCCGGAGTTCAGCCACGTACGGGGTTTCTCGTACGCGATGAACTGCGCGGCCCACATCTGGTGCTGCCCGACGCCGGCGGCGTAGATCGCGTCCGGACCCGCGAGGGCGCCGATGCGGGAGATGACGTACTGCGGGGAGAGCGAGCCGTCCGCGGGCTCGTCGTAGCCGAGCGGGTACGCCGTGCGCCACGCGTCGAGCTGCTTCCACCACGGCGCGAGGTCGGTCGTCGTACCGTCCGCGCGCTCGGCCCGGCAGGCCTCGATGAGCTCGGCGATGACCGCCTTGGCGTCGCCGACGATGGGCACGTCGGTGACCCGGTTCTTGCCGATCTCGGCGGGGTCGACGTCGGCGTGCACGATGCGCGCACCGGGCGCGAACGTGGACAGCTGACCGGTCACCCGGTCGTCGAAGCGGGCGCCCAGGGCGACCAGCAGGTCTGACTTCTGCATGGCGGTGACCGCGGTGACGTTGCCGTGCATCCCGGGCATGCCGAGGTGCTGCGGGTGGCTGTCGGGAAACGCGCCCCGCGCCATCAGCGTCGTCACGACGGGGATGCCGGTCAGGTCGGCCAGCTCGCGCAGCTCGGGCGACGCCTGGGCCTTGAGCACTCCCCCGCCGACGTAGAGCACGGGGCGCTCGGCCGCCGCGATGAGCCGCGCGGCCTCGCGTACCTGCTTGCCGTGGGGCTTGGTGGTCGGACGGTAGCCGGGCAGGTCGAGACGGTCGGGCCAGACGAAGGTCGTCTCCTCGACCAGAACGTCCTTGGGGATGTCGACGAGCACCGGGCCGGGCCGGCCGGTCGCCGCGATGTGGAACGCCTCGGCGATGATCCGTGGGATGTCGGCACTGTCCTGCACGAGGTAGTTGTGCTTGGTGATCGGCATGGTGATGCCGACGATGTCGGCCTCCTGGAAGGCGTCCGTGCCGATCATGGCGCGGCCGACCTGGCCGGTGATCGCGATGATGGGCACCGAGTCCATGTACGCGTCCGCGATCGCGGTCACGAGGTTGGTCGCGCCCGGCCCGCTGGTGGCCATGCAGACCCCGACCCGTCCGGTCGCCTGCGCGTAACCGGTCGCCGCGTGCCCCGCGCCCTGCTCGTGGCGTACCAGGATGTGCCGCAGCCCCTCGGCGTCGAACAGCGGGTCGTACGCCGGCAGGATGGCGCCGCCCGGGATGCCGAAGACGACGTCCACCCCGGCGTGCTCCAGCGAGCGGACGAGGCTCTGGGCTCCGGTGAGCGGCTCGGTCATGGTGTCCTCAGCGTCCTCGGGTCTCTCGGTCGTTACTGGTCGGTGGGCCGGGCAACGAAAAACCCCCCGGCCCGAAGGGCGTCGGAGGGTGCACGCAGTCGAACGCGGTCCGTCAGGCTGCGTGCCCGCGAACTACGACGACGATGATGCTCTGGCTCACGTGCTCACCGTAGCGGCGGGCCCTCTGCGATGTCACCCGCTGCCGCACGACGTCTCAGATGTTGAGATCCCTTGTCTGGGATCCTGAGACGGCAGCCGGGGCCGCGAAGATCGGCTCGATGGGCAGGTCGACGTACCCGCGGCGCACCAGCTCGGCAGCGGTACGCCGGCCCACGGGCCGCGAGAGCAGGTGCCCCTGCCCCAGCGTGCAGCCCGTCGAGCGCAGCAGCACGAGCTGCTCGACGCGCTCGATGCCTTCCGCGATCACGGTGAGCCCGAGGTCGCGCCCGAGCCGCAGCACCGCGGGCACCGTGTCGCGCGCGGTGCCGACGCGGGCCACGAGCTCGCGGTCGACCTTCAGCGCGTCGAGCGGGAGCCGCGGCAGGTAGGACAGCGACGAGTAGCC
>DASVGV010000160.1:0-25636 GCA_036379355.1 Mycobacteriales bacterium
CGCCGGCCACGACATCAACTACATCTCCCTCACCGGCGGCCTGCACGCTATCGGCGAGGCGGGCCGGGCCCCCGTCCCGCCGCTCAACCTCGTCGGTGACTTCGGCGGCGGCTCGCTGTACCTCGTCATGGGCGTCCTCGCGGCTCTCGTCGAGCGGCAGACCAGCGGACAGGGTCAGGTCGTCGACGCGGCGATGGTCGACGGCGCGAGCTCGCTGCTCGCGATGACGCTGTCGTTCTTCAGCAGCGGCATCTGGCGGGACGAGCGCGGCGCCAACATGCTCGACGGCGGCACGCCCTATTACCGCACGTACGAGACGGCGGACGGCAAGTACATGGCCGTCGGCTGCCTCGAACCGCAGTTCTTCGCCGCGTTCGCCGAGCGGATCGGCGTGGAGCTGCCCGGCCAGGGCGAGCGTGACCGGTACCCGGAGATGGCCGAGAAGATCGCCGCTGCGTTCCGCGGCAAGACCCGCGACGAGTGGACGGCGATCTACGACGGTACGGACGCGTGCGTCACCCCGGTGCTCACGCTCGCCGAAGCCCGGCACGACCCGCACCTCGCCGCCCGCGGATCCCAGATCGAGGACGGCGGCCTGGTGGCTCCCGGGGCGGCGCCGCGCTTCTCCCGTACCCCCGCGCAGCCGGGGCCGGCCGCCGCCGCGCCCGGCGACCTGGACCCGGAGACCAGGGCGCGCTGGGGACTGTGACCCATGCCGCCGTCAGCTGGGCGCCGACGCTCCCAAGGTGACGGTGAACCTCTTGGTCTGACCGTCGCGCAGCACGGTCACCTGGACGACGTCTCCGGGCTTGTGGTTCGCCCGGATCGCGACGATCGCCGTGTCCGCGTCGCTGATCGGCTTGCCGTCCACCTTGACGATGACGTCACCGGGCTTGATGCCCGCCTTCGCCGCTGGACCACCCGGCACGACCTGCGCCACCTGGGCCCCGTTCGTGTCGTCGCTGTCGGGTCCGACCGAGAGCGAGACCCCGATGATCGCGTGTACGGCGTGGCCGGTCTTGATCAGCTGGTCGGCGGTGTACAGCGCCTCGTTGATCGGGATCGCGAACCCGACACCGATGCTGCCCGACTCCTGGTCGGACTGACCGAAGAGCGACTGTTGCGGCACGGTCGCGATCGCCGAGTTGATGCCGATCACCGCACCGTTCAGGTCGACGAGCGGGCCGCCGGAGTTACCGGGGTTGATGGCCGCATCGGTCTGGATGGCGTCGATCGTCGCCTCGGTGCCCTGCGACGTGCCGCCGTTGGTGTCCTCGGTCGACACGGGCCGGTCGAGCGCCGAGACGATGCCGGACGTGACGCTGCCCTGTAGGCCCAGCGGGGCGCCGAAGGCCACGACCGTCTGCCCGACCTTCAGCTCCTTCGAGTTGCCCATCCGGGCTTGCGTCAGGCTCTTCATCGAGACCTTGATGACGGCGATGTCCGCGGACGGGTCACGTCCGACGATGGTCGCCTTCCCCGTACGCCCGTCGTTGGTCGTCACCGTGAGCGAGCCGCCGCCGGTCGCGACCGCGCTGATCACGTGGTTGTTGGTGAGGATGTAGCCGTTGGCCGCGTCCAGGACCACGCCTGACCCGGTGCCCTGCAGCTGGTTCGTCTGCTCGTTGACGAGCACGACCGACGGCTGCACCGCCGCTGCCACCGTCTCGATCGCGCTCGACGAGGTCGTCGAGTCGGCGCCCTCGGCGGCCGGGGTCACGTGATAGGTCTTGACCGTGTTGTTGTCCGACTGCGTCAGGGACACGCCGGCGGCCGCGCCACCGCCCCCGGCGATGAGCGCCACGATGGCGACGAGCAGGACGTAGCCGGCCCCGCGGTTGCGGACCGGTCCCGGACCACCGGCTCCGTTCCCGACTCCACCGCCGTACGGAGGCGGCGGCACGCCGACGCCACCCGGGACCGCCGTCGGCGGGGCCACCCGCGGAGGAGCCGGTACGTCGTCGCCGGCCGCCGCCTGCTGGCTCTCGCCCCAGGGCTCGCCCCACCACGGCCGCCCGCCTGGCTCCTGCTCGGTCACGTCACTCCTTCGTCCGTCGTCCGTACCGCGGGCGGTACTGCGGCACGCTGCCCACCAGCAGTGAGTTCCCCGTGAGCCACCGCTGAGAACGCCCTGAACCGCCGGTACCGCCCGGTCGCCGCAGTGCGATCCTTGTCGGGTGCACGTACTCGTGGTCGATGACGAGCCCGCTGTCCGGGAGTCACTGGAGCGCTCGCTGCGCTTCGAAGGCTATGACGTCAGCCTCGCGTCGGATGGCGAGAAGGCCCTGGCGGCGGTCGCCGAGGCGCCGCCGGACGTCGTCATCCTGGACGTACTGATGCCGCGGCTGGACGGCCTGCAGACCTGCCGGCAGCTACGCCAACGGGGCCAGTCGGTGCCCATCCTCATGCTCACCGCCCGCGACGGGGTGGCCGACCGCGTCGTCGGCCTGGATGCCGGCGCCGACGACTACCTCGTCAAGCCCTTCGCGCTCGAGGAGCTGCTGGCGCGCCTGCGGGCCCTGCTGCGCCGCCGCCCGGACGACGTGGGCCAGGACCAGGTGCTGTCGTTCACCGACCTGTCGCTCGACCCCGTCACCCGCGACGTGAAGCGCGGCGAGCGGGCGATCAGCCTGACGGTCACCGAGTTCAACTTGCTGGAGATGTTCCTGGAGCATCCGCGACAGGTGCTGACGCGCGGCCAGATCGTGGAGCGGGTGTGGGGATTCGCCCTCGAGTACTCGTCGAACTCCCTCGAGGTCTACGTGGGCTACCTCCGCCGCAAGCTCGAGGCCGACGGTGAGCCCCGGCTGATCCACACCGTACGGGGGGTCGGGTACGTCCTGCGGGAACAGCCCGCGTGACGTCCACCTGATGCGGCGGTGATGCCGTCGTGATGCGCACGTTCTCGCTGCGCCGCCGGATAGCCGCCCTCGTCGCCGGCACGGTTCTCGCAACCGTCGTGGTGGTCGGGGTCGCGGCTTGGCTGTTCACCCGCCACTACCTGCTCAACCAGACCGACCAGAACCTGCGGTCGGTGGCCACGTCTGCCGCCGCCAGCAAGATCATTACGCGGGCGGGTCTCGGTATCGGGACGAGCGGGATCCAGCAGCTGTCCCTGCCGTTCCAGGTCGACAGCGCGCAGGCCGTGCTCACCAGCCCGCAGGTGCTCCCGTTCGACGGGCGGGACGCCGCGGTGGCCGCGGGCACCGGCGACAGCATCCTGCGGACCGTGTCCATCGCCGGCAAGCGCTACCGCATGATCACGGTGCAGGTGCCGGGCACGACGTACGCGCTTCAGGTCGCGCAGGACATCGAGCCGCAGGAGACGTCCCTGCACAAGCTCGCCCTGCTGCTCGTGGTGGTCGGCCTGGTGGGCGCCGCCGGTGCTGCCGTCGCAGGCGTCGCCATCGCCCGGGCCGGTCTGCGGCCGGTGCGGGAGCTGACCGCCGCCGCCGAGCGGATCGCGCGCACCGACGAGCTCGGGCCGCCGATCGAGCTGGGGACGCGCGAGAACCCCGAGGACGAGGTGGCCCGACTGGCCACCGCGTTCAACGCGATGCTGGCGGCGCTGTCGCAGAGCCGGGACCGGCAGCGGGCACTCGTTGCGGACGCGGGCCACGAGCTGCGCACCCCGTTGACCAGCCTGCGGACGAACATCGAACTGCTGGCGCGTGAGGACCCGTCCAGCGGCCGGGTCCTCGACCCGGCCGACCGCAGCCGGCTGCTCGCCGACGTCACCGCCCAGACGGCCGAGCTGTCGAGCCTCATCGGGGACCTCACCGACCTGGCCCGCGAGGACTCGTCGCAGTCGGCGAAGGAGCACATCGACCTGGCCGAGGTGGCCGAGCGGGCGATCGACCGCGTCCGCCGGCGCGCACCGCACGTGCAGATCGTCACCGACATGTCGGCCTGCCCGGTACACGGCCGCCCGCGCCAGCTCGAGCGGGCGGTCACCAACCTGCTCGACAATGCGGTGAAGTGGAGCCCGCCGGGCGGCGAGGTCTTCGTCGGGCTGCATCGCGGCGAGCTGGTGGTGGCCGACCAGGGCCCGGGCATCGCCGATGAGGACCTGCCCCGCATCTTCGAGCGCTTCTACCGGGCCACCACGTCCCGCGAGCAGCCGGGCAGCGGCCTCGGCCTCGCGATCGTGGCGCAGGCCGCCCGCGAGCACCGCGGCACCGTGACCGCGGGTCGTACGCCGACGGGCGGCACCCTCATGCGGTTCACCGTTCCCGTCGACGACAGCGCCGAGCGCCCGGACGAGCCGGAGCCGGTGCCGGCCGGCTGAGCAGGTCAGGTACGCCAGATCAGCACGACGGCCCGGTCGTCGCCCGAGGCGTCGGGCATCGTCTCCAGCAGCCGGGCGCCCCCGCCCGCGAACTGGTCGACGACCAATCGCGTCGCCTCGCCCAGAAGCCGGTCGATGCCCCTGTCGAGGTCCTGGCCGGCGACCTCCACCACGCCGTCGGTGTACAGCAACAGGGCATCTCCCGGCCGCAGGGTCCCGCGTTGCGGCGGGTACGCGACGTCCTCGATCAGCCCGAGCGCCGGGCCGGTCTCCTCGTGCAACGTCCACTCGCCGGTGTCGCCGACGAACGCCGCGGCCGGCGGGTGGCCGGCCGAGTCCACGACATACGCCCCGGTGCACGTGTCGATGCTCACATGCACTGCCGTCGCGAAGCCGTCGACCCAGCCCTGCCGCAGGACGTACCGGTTGGCGGCGGCCAGGAAGCCGCCGTGGTCGACCGAGCTCATGAGCCCGCCCAGCGCTCCGGACAGCTGGAGGGCACGGGTCGCCGCCGCCACGCCCTTGCCGGACACGTCGACGAGGGCCAGCTCGACGCGCGCCCCGGACCCGCCCGCGACCAGGAAGTCGCCGCCGAACGCGAGACCGCCGGCGAGCCGCGTCGCGACGTCCGAGCGCCAGCCGGGTGGCAGCGCGGGGAGCGCCGCCTGGAACGAGAGGCGGTCACGCAGGTCGGCCAGCAGCGCGTCACCCGAGATACCGCGCAGACCCCGCCGCTCGCGGACCAGCGCGGTCCGGTAGACGACGGCGCCGGTGAGCACGACCACGAGTACCGAGCCGAGCCGGGTCCAGTCAGGGCCCAGCTCGAGGAACGCGGCCAGCACCAGCGCGCCGACCGCGACGAGCAGCCGCTGGAGTGTCCGGACGCCGAGGACCAGGTTGCCGAGGACGATCGGCACCGTCTGCGCGGCGATCGGCAGCACCGGCGGGCTACCGAAGGCGGTCCCCGCCCAGACGGCCACGGCGAACGCCACCAAGCCGATGAAGGTGCCACGCTCCGCGGTCACGCCGCGCCGGACGAGCGCCGTGCGAAGCGCCGGGAGCACCGGGAGCGAACGACGTCGCGACCCCACACCGGTGGCCATGACGGGGCAACCTACTGACTTCGGCCGCCTGGCCCAACCGGCAACCCCCGATCAGCCCACCGAGACGAGGTCGATGACGAAGATCAGCGTCGAGTTCGGCGGGATGCCGGCCACGGACTGGCTCCCGTAGCCGAGCGCCGGCGGGATGATCAGCTCCCGGCGCCCCCCGACCTTCATGTCCGCCACGCCCGCGTCGAACCCGGGGATGACCTGTCCGATGCCGAGGGTGAAGGTGAACGGCTGGCCGGTGTCGTACGAGGACTGGAACACCGCGCCGGTCGCATAGACCGCGCCGGTGTACTGCACGGTCACCTTCGACCCGTCGGTCGCGGTCGCGCCCGTGCCGGGGATCACGTCGTGGACGAGGAGCGTGGCCGGCGCGGGAGCAGTCGGCTTCGCGATCGTGGGCTTCGCGCCCTGCGCGCCGGTGACTGCCGGCACCGCGTCGGCGCCCACGGTGGACGGAACCGCCGACGGCGGCGCCTGCGCGGCGGCAGTGTCCGTACGGCTGCTCCCGCTCGGGCTCACGGTGGCGCCACTGCCGCTCGAGCTCCCGGAGCCACACGCGGCGAGTACGAGCGCGCACGCGCCGGCGGACAGGGCAACAAGCACGCGCCGTCGAGTCACGAGGCCCGAAACTAGCCGAGCCAGCGGCGCCCTGCGCGATCAGCCGGACGGCTGGCAGGTCGGGCACCAGAACAGGTTCCGCCCGGCGAGCACCGCCGTCCGGACCTCGGTGCCGCAGACACGGCACGGCAGCCCGGCCCGGTGATAGACGTAGAACGACTGGTCGCGGGTGATCGGCCCGCGGTGATCACGGTCGGCCCGGCGGGTCGTGACGATCCGGCCTGCCCGCACTCCGGCGCGTAGCAGCCGGCGAAGGTCGGACCACAGTGCCCGCAACGTCTCCTCGCCGACCGCGCTGCCCGGACGGTACGGGTCGAGCCCCGCCCGGAACAGCACCTCGGCGCGGAACACGTTCCCCACGCCCGCGACCACGGACTGGTCCATCAGCAGGCCCGCGATGGGTGCCCGGCTGCTGGCGACGCGCCGGACGAAGGCAGCGGCGTCACCGTCGGGTCGCAGCGGGTCGGGACCGAGCCGCGCCAGCAACCGGCGGCGCTGGTCCTCGTCGTACAGCTCGCAGGCCGCCGCGCCGCGCAGCTCGACCCAGTGCCCGTTGCCCACGAGTCGAAGGCGGACGGCGCCGCGTGGCTCGGGCGGCGGGCCGGCGCCGTCGCGGAAGGAGCCGTACAGCCCGAGATGCACGTGCAGGTAGCCCTCCGGGCCGAGGTCGTACAGCAGGTGCTTTCCGTACGCCTCGACCGACTCGACGCGGCGGATGCGGGCCGCACCCGCCGCGAAGCGACCCTGCGGCGAGTCTGCGCGCACCGGATGGCCGGCGAACAGCGCGTCGTGCTGCGCGGCCAGCCGGTGCAGGGTGTGGCCCTCGGGCACTAGCGACCGCCGTGGCCGCGGGTCACGTGCGGCGCTGTGTCTCGTACGCGGTGAGCTGCCCGATCCGGCGCACGTGCCGCTCGCCCTGCGAGAACGGGGTCGTCACGAACACGTCGAGCAGCTGCTCGGCCAGCTCGGGCGCGTAGAGGCGCGCCGAGAGCGACAGCACGTTCGCGTCGTTGTGCTCGCGTCCCAGCGCGGCGGCCTCGGGGATCCACGCGAGCGCGCAGCGGACGCCGTCGACCTTGTTGGCCGCGATCGCCTCCCCGTTGCCGGATCCGCCGATGACCACGCCGAGGCTGCCCGGATCCGCGACGGTGGCCTCCGCGGCGGCGATGCAGAACGCCGGGTAGTCGTCGTCGGGGTCGTACTGGGCCGGCCCGTGGTCCACGGGGGCGTGGCCCTGAGCCGCCAGCCGGGCGATCAGCCTCAGCCGCAGCTCGTGGCCGGCATGGTCCGAACCGAGGTGCACCCGCATGCCGGTCATCCTGGCAGGGCAGGTCCGGGCGGCCGTACGGGATCAGTCGAAGATGGGCGGCTGCTCGCGGGACCGCTTGAGCTCATAGAAGCCGGGGGTCGACAGCACGGCGGAGACACCGTCCCAGAGCCGTCCCGCCGCCTCGCCCTTCGGCGCGGGCGTGACGACCGGCCCGAAGATCGACGCGCCGTTCAGGCTGAGGATCGGCGTGCCCACCTCCAGCCCGACCCGGTCTATGCCGTCGTGGTGGCTGGCTCGTACGGCCTCGTCGAACTCGGTCGAGTCCGCGGCGTCGGCCAGCTCGGCCGGCAGGCCGCACTCGGCCAGCGCCGCCTCGATCAGCCCGTGATCGCGCTCGGCCTTCTCGACGTGGAAGCGCCGGCCGAGGGCCGTGTAGAGCGGCAGCAGCACCTCGTCCCCCCGCTCCTGGGCTGCGGCGATGCACACGCGGACCGGTCCCCAGGCCCGCTCCATGCCCTTGCGGTAGTCCTCCGGCAGGTCCCGGCCCTCGTTCAGCACCGAGAGGCTCATGACGTGCCAGCGGGTCACGACCGGACGGACCTGCTCGACCTCGAGCATCCAGCGCGACGTCAACCACGCCCAGGGGCAGATGGGATCGAACCAGAAATCGACGACCTGCGGCTCCTCACCCGCCAGTGGCGCCAGGGCGGTATCGGTCTCCGGGGCAACGGCAACGGCGGTCATGCGGACTCCACTTCGTACGACGGGCAGGGCTCTGCTGGAGCAACCCACCGGTGGGCCGCTGCCTTCCCTCGACCGGATCCGCGTGCCGTTCTGCGAGACTGCGGGCATGAGTGTGGACAGCAACCTGACGCGGGCCGAGGCGGCGGAGCGCGCGCAGGTCGTGACGGGGGTGCAGTCCTACGACGTCGACCTGGACCTGACCGTCGGCGACAAGACGTTCCTGTCGACGACGACCGTGCGGTTCGGCGCGGTTCCGGGCGGCGAGACGTTCCTCGAGATCGCCGCGGAGGCGCTCGACCGCGCCGACCTCAACGGCCAGCGGCTCGACGTCAGCACCTTCGACGGCGCGCGGCTGGCACTGACCGGTCTGCAGGCCGACAACACACTGACGGTCGTCGCCCACTGCCGCTACAGCCACACCGGCGAGGGGCTGCACCGGTTCGTCGACCCCGTCGACGACGAGGTCTACCTCTACTCCCAGTTCGAGACCTACGACGCCCACCGCATGTACGCGTGCTTCGACCAGCCCGACCTCAAGGCGACCTTCCGGCTCGCGGTCACCATGCCCGACCACTGGCTCGCCGTGTCGAACGGCGCCGTCGAGGACGCCCGCCCCGGCCGGACGCAGTTCGCCACCACGGAGCGGGTCTCGACGTACATCACGGCCCTGGTCGCCGGCCCCTACTACGAGGTCCGTGACACGTACACCGGGCCGTACGGCGACATCCCGCTCGGGCTGTACTGCCGGGCCTCGCTGGCCGAGCACCTGACCGACGCCGACGCGGCGGACCTGTTCGCCCTCACCAAGCAGGGCTTCGACTTCTACCACCGCGAGTTCGCCTACCCGTACGCGTTCGGGAAGTACGACCAGCTGTTCGTCCCGGAGTTCAACGCCGGCGCGATGGAGAACGCGGGCGCGGTCACGTTCCTCGAGGACTACGTGTTCCGCTCGAAAGTGACCGACGCCAAGTACGAGCGGCGCGGCGAGACCGTGCTGCACGAGATGGCGCACATGTGGTTCGGCGACCTCGTGACCATGCGGTGGTGGGACGACCTGTGGCTGAACGAGTCGTTCGCGACGTTCGTGTCGGTGTTCTGCCAGGCGCAGGCCACCCGCTGGACGAACGCCTGGACGACGTTCGCCAACACCGAGAAGACCTGGGCCTACCGGCAGGACCAGCTGCCCTCGACCCACCCGATCTCGGCGGACGCGACCGACATCGAGACCGTGAAGGCGAACTTCGACGGGATCACGTACGCCAAGGGGGCGAGCGTGCTCAAGCAGCTCGTCGCCTGGGTCGGCCAGGAGGAGTTCTTCGCCGGGCTGCGCACCTACTTCCGGCGGCACGCGTACGGCAACACCTCGCTGGCCGACCTGCTCACGGCGCTGGAGGAGAGCTCGGGGCGCGACCTGTCGTCCTGGTCGGCCGAGTGGCTGCAGACCACCGGCGTCAACACCCTGCGTCCGGCCATCGAGGTCGACGCCGGCGGCGAGATCACCGCGTTCGCCGTGCTCCAGGAGGGCGACACGCTGCGCTCGCACCGCGTGGCGATCGGCCTGTACGACCTCGACGGTGACCGCCTGGTGCGCCGCGACCGGGTCGAGCTGGACGTCGTCGGCGCCCGGACCGACGTGCCGAAGGTCGTCGGCGCCCGCCGGCCGGCCGTGGTGCTGCTGAACGACGACGACCTGACGTACGCCAAGCTCCGCCTCGACGACGCGTCCCTCGCGGTCGTCCGCGAGCACATCGGCGGCTTCGAGTCGTCACTTCCTCGCGCGCTGTGCTGGGCCGCGGCCTGGGACATGTGCCGCGACGGCGAGCTGGCCGCCCGGGACTACCTCGCCCTCGTGGTGAACGGTGTCGGGGGGGAGACCGACATCGGCCTGGTGCAGTCGCTGCTGACCAAGGCCCAGCTGGCGGTGTCCACGTACGGCGACCCGGCGAACCGCGTCCCCGCACTGACCTCGCTCGCGGCCACCTGCGAGCGGCTGCTGCGCGCGGCCGAGCCCGGCAGCGACCTCCAGCTCGCGTTCGCGTCCGCGTTCGCGGCCAGCGCGACCAGCGCCGACCAGGTCGCCGCGGTCGACGCGATCTTCGCCGGCACGGACGTGCTGCCGGGCCTGGTGCTCGACGCCGACCTGCGGTGGACGCTGCTCACCGAGCTCGTCGCCCGCGGCGGACGGGGCGACGCCGACATCGAGGCGGAGCTCGGCCGCGACCGGACGGCCGCCGGCGAGAAGCGCGCGGCCACCGCCCGCAGCTCCCGGCCGACCGAGGAGGCGAAGGAGCAGGCGTACCAGGCGGTCATGCAGTCGGCCGAGCTGTCGAACCACATCGTCATGGCGACCCTGATGGGCTTCTGGCGGTCCTCGCAGCAGGACCTGGTCCGGCCGTACGTCGCACGGTTCTTCGCCGACGTGCCGCTCGTCTGGGAGACCCACAGCAGCGAGATGGCGCACAGCATCACCGAGCTGTTCTTCCCGGCGGCCATGGTCGAGCCCGCAACCCTCGCGGCCTGTGACGCGCTGATCGCCGAGACGGGCGCCGGCCACTCGGGGCTGCGGCGGCTGCTGACGGAAGGACGGGACGGGCTGATCCGCGCGCAGCGCTGCCGGCAGGTGGACGCGGCGGCACGCTAGCGCCGCGCGGTCACCGGCGGGGGAAAGTGATGCCCCGGCGCGGGCGGCGGGCTCGTGGCGTCCGTGAGCATGCGCAGGCCCAGGACGATGCCGCCGACGAGGTCACCCACACCGAAACTGGTGGTCATCGACAGGACCGCCAGCGCGCACGCCGACTCCGGTAGGCGGTGTACCGCCGGACCCGCGGTACGGACGACCGTGCGTCGCCGTCCGGGGTCGACCACGATCAGGACCAGGCCCTCCCGATGCTCGGGGATGCGCTGGATGCAGGCGTCGGCGAAGGCTTCTACGTCGCCGACGGTGGCGCCGACGTAGACCGAGGCGGCCAGTCCCGTCCGCCGCTCGAAGTCCCCGACCGCCTCGTCCAGCCGCTGCTGAGCCAGGAACGAGAACGCCTCACCAGCTGCCACTGGCTCCGCCGGTCTCCGTCGGCGGGCGCGGCGATGCGGTCGGCGGCGCGGCCTCGCCCTCGGCCTGACGCGCGGCGGCGTCGTGCTCCTCCTGGCTGCGGGCGTGCTCCTGGTGCGGCGTTCCCGCCATGACCGGCGCGTGCCGACCGCCCGCCGTGTGGGGCAGAAGCACCTTGCCGTCCGCGTCCGTCGCGGCCCCCTCGGTGAGCTCCCCGGCCGGCCGTGCGCCCGTCCACGACGGCTCGGCGCTCCAGTCCCGACCGGGGCGGTACCGCTGCGACGAGGACGACGCCCACGGCCGCAGCGTCAGCAGCGCGACGACGAAGAACACCCCGACCGGGATGACGAGAAAGATGAGCAGCCCGTCGGCGACGCCCAGCGGGGCGGCGTGCCCCGGCAGGTCGTCGGCGAGCGCCGCGGCCGGCAGCGCCAGCGACAACCCGAGCGGCACGGTGAGCACCGCACCACGGAGAGCGAGACGACGGAGTTTCGAGGGTCGGCGCACGCCCCGACGATAGCGGAGCCGTCCGGCCGGCAGCGCGCCGTGACCCGCGGGCAACACCGTCCCCGTACGACGGCGGAAGACGGCGGCGCGCCGACCCCCGCGCGGCACGCCACCGTCTCGGGATGGAGTTTCGCCGGACCGGTGGCCGATCCTCCCGAAGACGGGAAAACTCGCGGCGCGAACCGGGATGGATCAGGCAGTCCAGACCGCCGGATGGGCGTCCTTCCACGGCCGGGCCGCCTCCAACTGGGCCGAGAGGCGGATGAGGGTCACCTCGTCGGCGCTGCGGCCGACGAGCTGGACGCCGACCGGCAAGCCCTCGGGCGTGCGGTGCAGCGGGACGTTCACCGCGGGTTGGCCGGTCGTGTTGAACATGGCGGTGAACGGCGTGAACGCTCCCTGCGCCGCGAAGTCGTGCGTCGGCTGCTCGTCGTCCCGCAACCCTCCGACGGGGGCCGGCAGCTGCGCGAGGGTGGGCGTCAGGACCGCGTCGTAGGCCCAGATGCGCCGCAGGTGCTCCCGCGCCGCGATCTGGATGCTGCCGACCGCCCGGATGAAGTCCGCCGCCGAGAAGCCCGCACCCCGCTCGCGGAGCATGCGGGTGAGCGGGCGTACCTGTTCCTCCTGCGCGGGTGCCAGCGGAATCGCCGCCGCGTTGCCCGACCACAGGACGGTGAACGCGTCGTACAGCGATCCGAGCGCGGGCACCGGCACCTCGACCACCTCGTGCCCGAGGTCGGTGAGCAGCGCGGTCGCCTCCTCCCACGCGGTCACGCAGGCGGGGTCGACGGGGGCGCCGAGCAGGTTGTCGCGGAAGCGGCCGATCCGCAGCCGGCCCGGTTCCTGCGAAGCGTGGCCGAGGAACGTCTCCCCCGGCGGGAGCGCGGGAGCCCACTGCGGGTCCCCCGGCTGCATGCCGGCCATCGCGTCGAGCATCGCGGCCGCGTCGGCGACCGTGCGGGCCATCGGTCCCGCGGTCGACAGACCGGTGACCTCGTTGCCACGCGGCCCGGCCCCGATCCGCCCCCGGGTCGGCTTGATCCCGAACAGACCGCAGACGCTGGAGGGGATGCGTACGGAACCGCCGCCGTCACTGCCCTGCGCGAACGGCACGAGCCCGGCGGCGACGGCCGCGCCGGCCCCGCCGGACGAGCCGCCGGCGGAGCGGGTGGTGTCCCACGGCGTCCGGGCGGGCGGCGCGACATCGGGTTCGGTGTAGCAGGGCAGCCCGAACTCGGGGGTGTTGGTCTTGCCGAGGCTGATCGTGCCGGCCTCGCGCAGCCGGACCACGACGTTGTCGTCGTAGTCGGGCACCCAGTCGGCGAATGCGGCGCTGCCGAGGGTGGTCCGGACGCCGGCGGTCGCGTTGAGGTCCTTGATCGCCGTGGGCACGCCGTGCAGCGGCGGCAGGTCGTCGCCGGCGGCCACCGCCGCCGCAGCGGCCTTGGCCTGGTCGAGGGCACGCTCGGGGATGACCGTGACGAACGCCCCGAGGTCGGCCGAGTGCCGGTCGATGCGGGCCAGGTAGTGCTCGGTCAGCTCCACCGGGGAGATCTCCCGGGTGCGGATCGCCGCCGCCTGCTCGAGGGCGGTCAGGTCATGAAGTTCGGTCATGCCCCGGACCGTACTCAACGTCCCTGGGCCGACGGCCGGGTCGTGCGGTCAGACGGCGATGCGCTTCTTCTCGAGCCGGTCGGCCTTGGGCCATTTGACGTCCCAGGCCCAGCCGGCCAGCTCGAACCCGCGGATGAGGCCGGCGGTCAGGTCGATCTGGCCCTTGTCCACGCCATGGCGGGCGGACGTGGGCTCCGCGTGGTGCACGTTGTGCCAGCTCTCCCCGAAGCTGAGGAGGGCCAGCGGCCAGACGTTGGAGGCTCGGTCGTCCTGGCGGGTCGTGAAGGGCCGCTCACCGAACACGTGACAGATCGAGTTGATCGACCAGGTCACGTGGTGCAGGAGGGCGACTCGGACCGCACCGGCCCACAGCAGCGCCGACAACGCGCCCGTCCACGACATCGTGACGAGCCCGCCGATCAGCGTCGGGCCGAGGAGCGTGACGAGCGTCGCGACACCGAACAGGTTGTGCACGATGCGCAGGTCCCGGTCGGCGCACAGGTCCGGCGCGTACCGCTGCTTGGAGTTCTGGTCGCGACCGAACAGCCACCCGGTGTGGGCCCACCACAGGCCCTTCGCCACCGCACGGGGGCCGGTGCCGAAGCGCCACGGCGAGTGCGGGTCGCCCTCGCGGTCGGCAAAGGCGTGATGCTTGCGGTGATCGGCCACCCACCGGATCACCGGACCCTGCACGGCTAGCGAGCCGGCCACCGCCAGCGAGATCTTCAGCGCGCGGTTCGCCTTGAACCCGCCGTGGGTGAAGTAGCGGTGGTAACCGGCCGTGATGCCGAGGCCGCTCACGCAGTAGAAGACCAGGCCGATCCCGAGGTCGAGCCACGTCGGCCCGAAGGTCGTGCCCGCGGCCAGCACGATCCCCGCGACGAGCGCCAGCACCGGGCCGATGACGAACACGTAGAGCATGACCTGTTCCCAGAACGGCCGCCGCTCCGTCTCGGGAACGTCGCGCACGGGGGCGGCGACAGGCGGGTCGGCCAGCACGGTCATCGGGGCTCCTTCGTCGGGTCCTGCCGTCAGTCTTCCTGCTCCATGGCGCACGTTCTAGGGTCTGGCACCACGAAGCCGGGCCCGATTCTTGTTCCCCCGGGACAATCATGTGCGGAGGCCGCCGCCGATGTCCACCACCCAGCCCGACCCGCGGTGGGCCGAGCTGCCGCCGTCGCTCGCGCCCGTCCTGTCGGGCGCGCTCGACGGGGTGGCCGACGAGATGATCGCGCTGCTGCGGGCGGAGGTCCCGCTCTACCAGCGTCCGCTGGAGGGTTCGTTCGGCGCGGGCATCCGGTTGGGCGTCACCGAGGCGCTGCGCCAGTTCACGCTGCTCGTCGAGACGGCCGGGGCCGGGGAGACCGGCGGCCTCGGTGTCTACGAGGAGCTGGGCCGCGGCGAGCTGCGCCAGGGGCGGCCCCTGGACGCGCTGCTGGCCGCGTACCGGATCGGGGCCCGCTTCGCGTGGCGTCGCTTCGCGACGCTGGCGGTCGACCACGGCCTGGACAAGGACCAGCTGATCACCCTCGCCGAGCTCGTCTTCGACCACATCGACGAGCTGTCCGCCGCGTCGGCACGCGGGTACGCCGAACAGCAGAACCTCATGGCCGGCGAGCGCGACCGGGCCCGGCAGGCGCTGCTGCGCATGCTGCTGGCCCCGGCCGTGGACCACGAGTCCGCACTCGCCGCGTCCAGGCTCGCCTCGTGGCGGCTGCCGTCCCGGCTGCTCGTGGTGGTCGCACCGGACGGTGCGCCGGTCGCGAGCCGGCTCGGCGAGGGCGCGTTGATCCGCGGGGGCGACCCGCTCGTGGCCATCGTCGGAGACCCGCCGCCAGGCCTGCTGCGCTCGCTGGACGGCACCGGCGCGGTCCTCGGCCCGGTCCGCGACGTCGGGGGCGGCGCCGTGTCGCGGGACCGGGCGCTGGCGCTGCTGGCCCTGCGCGACCAGCTGGGACTCCCCCAGGACGCGGCGATCAGTACCGACGATCACCTGCTGTCATTGATCTTGTACGCGGATCCCCTTGCGGCACAGGACTTCGCCGCGTCCGTACTGGCGCCGCTGGATGCCCTGGCACCGTCGACGCGGGACCGGCTGCTCGAGACCCTGTCCGCCTGGCTCCGCCACGCGGGCGAACGGGCCAACGCCGCCGAGGCCCTGCACATCCATCCGCAGACCGTGCGCTACCGCCTCGGTCGGCTGCGCGAGCTGCTGGGGGACGTCGTCGACGACCCCGACCAGCGCCTGTCGCTGATGGTCGCCCTCCGGTTGCGCGGCGTCTGACCGCGCGCGGCACCGGCGCCGGTCAGCCCGCGGCGGCGGCCGACGGTTCCTCGGCCCCGAGGAACGGCAGCCAGGAAGGGTCCATCCGGCGGCTGCCGAGGATGCGCCAGGCGGCGCCGGTGGGCGCGCGCGGCGAGCGGGGCATCCGCCAGCCCATCTCGTGCAGCGGCCGGTCGGCCTTGGCGTGGTTGCAACGGCCGCAAGCCGCCACGACGTTCTCCCACGAGTGCGCACCCCCGCGCGATTTCGGTACGACGTGGTCGAGCGACGTGGCCGCCGCGCCGCAGTAGACACACCGATGGCTGTCGCGTGCGAGAACGCCCTTGCGCGTGATCGGGACGTCCGCCCGGTAGGGAACCTTGACGTACCGGATGAGGCGTACGACCGCCGGCACGTGCAGCGACGTGCGCTCGGCGTGCAGCACGCGCGCGCCGTCCAGCACGGAGATGGCCTTGGCGGTGACAACGAGGACCACGGCCCGGCGGGCGGGCACGACGCACAGGGGTTCGTACGTCGCGTTGAGCACCAGCGCGTCGGACACGGGACGGCCTCCTGCGGCCGGGTCGCGCGGTCCGGTCACCCGGCTGGTGACCGGGACGTGCGCAGGCGGCCGCACCCATTGAACGCGATCGCGCCCCCGGTGGCGAGCAGGAACCGCCAGACCCGGCAGGATCACGCGGATGGACAAGCATCAGCTGTTCGGCCTGACCGACCGTCAGTGGGCGGACTTCGTCACCACGCCGGCCCGGATCGTCCTGATCGTCGTGATCGCGCTGGTGCTGAGGTTCCTTGTCGGCCGGGCGATCCGGCGCTTCGTGAGCAGCACGCGGGACGGGCGGATGAGCCGGCGGCTCCTGCACCTGGGCGAGCGGGCCCCGCTGCTGGTGGACACCTCGCCCGCGGCCGTCGACCGCAGGCGGCAGCGCGCCGAGACGCTGGGCACGGTGCTGCGGTCCCTCACGAACCTGGTCATCCTCGTGGTCGCAGCGATGATGATCCTCGGTGAGGTCGGCATCAACCTGGCCCCGCTCATCGCGAGCGCCGGCATCGTCGGCGTCGCCCTCGGATTCGGCGCGCAGAACCTCGTGAAGGACTTCCTGTCGGGGATGTTCCTGGTGATCGAGGACACGTACGGCGTCGGGGACTGGGTCGATCTCGGCCCAGCGTCCGGCACGGTGGAGTGGATCGGCCTGCGCTCGACGCGGATCCGCGACGTCACCGGCACGCTCTGGTCGATCCGCAACGGGGAGATCAACGCGGTCGGGAACTACAGCCAGGCGTGGCAGCGGGCGATCTTCGACATCCCCGTCCTGCACGGGCAGGACCTGGACCTGGCCAAGGCCACGATGCTCGCGGCGGCCGAGGAGGTGGCCGCCGCGAACGAGGACATCGTGCTGGAGCCGCCGGCGGTCTGGGGTGTCAACGAGATCCGGCCCGAGGGGGTCGTGATGCGGCTGGTCGTCAAGCGGCGCAACAACAACGCGGGCTTCGACCGCTCGGTCCGCGAGGCGATCGTCGCGCACCTGGACGCGGTCGATGTCCGCATCTTCACGTTGCCGGCCGCGGTGGACCTGCACCTCGGGACCCGTACGGTGAAGGCCGACCTCGACCTCGGCCGCGCCGAGCCGCGCACGCTGCGCCGGCCGGTACCGCCGACCGCGCCCGATCCGGTCGCCAACGCGGCCGCGTCGAAGCCGTCGTCGTCGGCCCGGCCGGCGAAGAAGGCGGCCGTGCGCAAGGCGATCCGCCGGCGCCCCCGGTCCTGACCTCGCGTGGTCAGAACCAGGCTTTCGCCAGCAGCTCGTACGAGTGCAACCGCGCCGCCGGGTCGTGGACCATCGTCGTGACCATCAGCTCATCGGCGGCCGTGTCCGCCTGGAGGCGCTCCAGTGCGGCGACGACCTGCTCGGGGTCGCCGGCGACATGCGCGTTGCCGCGGCCGGCGAGCAGGTGGCGGTCGGCCTCGGTGAACGCGTACGCCTCGGCCTCCTCGGGACTCGGCAGCGTCCCCGGGCGGCCGGCGCGCAGCCGGACGAACGAGAGCTGGCCGCTGGTCGACAGCCGCCGCGCCTCAGCCTCCGTGTCGGCGACGATCACGGACACCGCCACCATCGCCTGCGGCGCGGCCAGGAACGGCGAAGGCCGGAAGCGGGAGCGGTACAGCTCCAGCGCGGGCAGCGTGTTCACCGCGCTGAAGTGGTGCGCGAACGAGAACGGCAGGCCGAGCAGCCCGGCGAGCTGGGCCGAGTAGCCACTGCTGCCCAGGAGCCAGATCACCGGGACCGTACCGGGGCGAGGGGTGAAGTCGACGAGGTCGTCGTCGCCCGCGCTGGGTGGTGCCGTGTCGCGGCCGAGGTACGCAACGAGGTCGACCAGCTCCTGCGGGAACTGCTCGGCGTTCAGCCCGTCGGGGGTACGTCGCAGGGCCGCGGCGGTGCGCGGGTCGGTCCCGGGGGCGCGCCCGATGCCGAGGTCGATGCGGCCCGGGTGCAGGCCTTCGAGCATGGCGAACTGCTCGGCCACGACGAGCGGCGGGTGGTTCGGCAGCATGACGCCGCCGCTGCCCACGCGGATCCGCTCGGTGACCGCGGCCAGGTGCGCGATCAGCACGGCGGGCGCCGTGCTCGCGATGCCCGGCATGTTGTGGTGCTCGGCGACCCACAGGCGGTGGTAGCCGAGCGCGTCGGCGGTGCGCGCCAGGTCGGTGCTGGCGCGGAGCGCGTCCGCCGGAGTGCTGCCGGTCGAGACCGGCGACAGGTCGAGGACCGAGAGGGGTACGCGCGCCATGCCTGCGCCAACGGCCGGATGCGGCGACCTGTTCCGCGGCCCGGCGGGCACGGTCAGGTTGGATGGGGGGCATGCAGGAGGTGTCGCTGTACGACCGCGCGGGCGGGGAGGAGGCGTTCCGGCGGCTGGTCCACCGCTTCTATGCGGGCGTCCGCGAGGACGCACTGCTGCTGCGGCTGTATCCGGTCGACGACCTCGACGGCGCCGAGCAGCGACTGCGGATGTTCCTCGTGCAGTACTGGGGCGGCCCGACGACGTACTCCGAGACCCGCGGCCATCCGCGACTACGGATGCGGCACGTCGGGTTCCACATCGGGCCCGAGGCCCGCGACGCGTGGCTGCGCCGGATGGATGCCGCGATCGACGGCTGCGGCTTCGACGAGGACGTCCGCGCGGAGCTGCACGCCTACTTCCACGGCGCCGCCCACTCCCTGCAGAACCAGCTCGCGGACTGACGGCCACCGTTCGGCGCGCCGGCCGCTTGCGTCAGAGCGTCACGCGGCCCGGGCGACCGGAAACCCTGACACAGAAGCCGCGGGCACCGCCTGTCGGCTCAGTCGCGGGTCAGCTTGCGGTGGGTGACCCGGTGCGGCCGCGCCGCCTCGACGCCGAGCCGCTCTACCTTGTTGGCCTCGTAGTCGGCGAAGTTGCCCTCGAACCAGAACCACCGTCCGGGCTCCTCGTCGGTGCCCTCCCACGCCAGCATGTGGGTGGCGACCCGGTCGAGGAACCACCGGTCGTGGGCGGTCACGACCGCGCAGCCCGGAAACTCGAGCAGCGCGTCCTCCAGCGAGCGGAGCGTCTCCACGTCGAGGTCGTTGGTCGGCTCGTCGAGCAGCAGGAGGTTGCCGCCCTCCTTGAGGGTCAGCGCCAGGTTCAGGCGGTTTCGTTCGCCGCCCGAGAGGACCTTGACCGGCTTCTGCTGGTCCGGCCCCTTGAAGCCGAACGTGCCGACGTACGCCCGCGACGGCATCTCCTGCTGTCCCACCTTGATGTGGTCGAGGCCGTCGGACACCGCCTCCCAGACGGTGCGGTCCCCGTCCAGGCCGGCCCGGTTCTGGTCGACGTACGAGATCTGCACCGTCTCGCCGATGCGGAGCACGCCCGCGTCGGGCTGCTGCCGGCCGACCAGCATCGAGAAGAGCGTGGTCTTGCCGACGCCGTTGGGGCCGATCACGCCGACGATCCCGCCCCGCGGCAGGCTGAACGAGAGGTCGTCGATCAGCACCCGGTCGTCGAAGCCCTTGGTGAGGTGCTCGGCCTCGACGACAGTGCTGCCGAGGCGCGGGCCGGGGGGGATCTGGATCTCCTCGAAGTCCAGCGGCCGGCTCTTCTCCGCCTCGGCGGCGAGCTCCTCGTACCGGGCGAGTCGCGCCTTGCTCTTGGTCTGCCGGGCCTTGGCACTCGACCGGACCCATTCGAGCTCCTGGGCGAGGGCTCGCTGCCGCTTCGCGTCTCTCTGCCCCTCGACCTTCAGCCGCGCCTGCTTGGTCTCGAGGTAGGTCGTGTAGTTGCCCTCGTACGGGTACGCGTGGCCGCGGTCCAGCTCGAGGATCCACTGCGCCACGTTCTCGAGGAAGTACCGGTCGTGCGTGACGGCGAGGACCGCGCCGGCGTACGACCCGAGGTGCTTCTCGAGCCACGCGACGGACTCGGCGTCGAGGTGGTTCGTCGGCTCGTCGAGCAGCAGCAGGTCGGGCGCGGCGAGCAGCAGCCGGCAGAGCGCGACGCGCCGGCGCTCGCCGCCGGACAGGACCGTCACGTCGGCGTCGCCCGGCGGCAGGCGCAGGGCGTCCATCGCCTGCTCGAGCTGCGAGTCGAGCTCCCAGGCGTTCGCGGCCTCGATGGCGTCAAGCAGTGGCCCCTGCTCGGCCAGGATCGTGTCGAAGTCGGCATCCGGGGCGCTCATCTTCTCGTTGAGCTCCTCGTAGCGCCGCAGCGTGTCGCGGATCTCGCGGACGCCGTCCTCGACGTTTCCGCGGACGTCCTTGCTCGGGTCGAGGGTCGGCTCCTGTTCGAGCAGGCCGACGGTCGAGTCCTTGGCGAGCATTGCCTCGCCGTTCGACGGCTGGTCGAGCCCCGCCATGATCCGGAGAACCGAGCTCTTGCCCGCGCCGTTCGGCCCGACGACACCGATCTTGGCGCCGGGCAGGAACGCGAGCGTGACGTCGTCGAGCACCACCTTGTCGCCGTGCGCCTTGCGCACCTTCGACATGGTGAAGATGAACTGCGGCATGAGGGACAAGCCTAGGCGGCACGCGGAATGCGCCTCCGTTGGAGGGGTACTGTCGGCGCGTACCGCGGGAGCTCGGGCGACACCGGGCTGAGAGGGCGGCAGATCCGGGAGCATCGCTCCCCCTCCGGGCCAGGCCCGGGGGACGGGTCCGCGCCGCCGACCGCTCGAACCTGACCGGGTAATGCCGGCGTAGGGAGAGCCGCCATGGCCGTCACCTCGGACCGACGCACCGTCGACCGGCCCGTTGTCCGCATCACCGACCGTCGCGCCGAGGTGGGGCCGACCCTCGAGTCGCCCGTCCCGCAGAACCTGTCGTTCCTGGATCAGCTGGGACTGTGGGGAAACCTCGGAGTCTCCCTGCTCGGGTTCACCGGGGCTCTCTTCGTGCTGTTCCCGACCAACCGGGCGCTGTCGTTCGCCGCCGCGCTGACCGCAGTCGTGCTGGGCACCGCTCTCGGGACCGCCGTTCTCGCCGCCTCCACCGTCCCGGGCGCGCGCACCGGCGTACCGGCGATGATGCTGCTGCGCGGGCTGTTCGGGGGCCGGCTGTCGTACCTCCCGACCGTCCTCAACGTGCTCCAGTGCCTGGGTTGGGGCACTTTCGAGATCGTCACGATCGCCACGGCCGCACACACCGTCGCCGACTGGGCGCCGCGCTGGATCTGCGTCCTGGTCGCCGGTGCGATCACCACCGCCCTGACGATCAAGCCGCTGGGCGCGATCAGGGTGCTGCGCAAGTACGTGACGGTGCTCATGGTCGCGGCCGTGCTCTACCTGCTGGTGCAACTGCTGCGCCACCCCCTGCCGTCGCTCACGGCGGGCACGTGGTCGGGGTTCTGGCTGGCGACCGACCAGGTGGTCGCAGTGGCGGTGTCGTTCGTCCCTCTCGCTGCGGACTACTCGCGCCACTCCCGGACCCAACGCGGCGCCTTCGCCGGCGCCTTCGTCGGGTACGGAATCACGCAGGTCCTGTGCTACGGGCTGGGCCTGCTGACCCTGGTCACCGTCGCCACGGGCAAGAACCCCAACATCTACGGGGCGTTCATCGCGGTACCGGTGGGCTGGCTGGCGTTCGCGGTCCTGGCGCTGCGTGAGCTCGATCAGTCGTTCGCCAACGTCTACTCGACGGCGGTCTCCGTCCAGAACCTGCGGCCGCGATGGGACCGGCGGCTGCTGGCCGTGTTCATCGGTGTCGTCACCACCGTGACCGCCCTGTTCACCGACCTCGGTGGCTACCAGAACTTCCTGGTGTTGCTGGGCGCCGTGTTCGTCCCCCTCGGCGGGGTGCTGCTGGTCGACTTCTTCCTGCTGTCCGGGGACACCTGGGACTACGCCGCGGCCTCACCAGCGCGCTGGTCGCGCATCGTGCCGTGGGTCGCGGGCGTCGTCGCCTATCAGCTGATCAACCCGGGCTACATCTCCTGGTGGGTCAGCGGCTGGCAGCACGTCGACCGCTGGCTCGGCTTCGCGCCGCCGGACTGGTTGTCGGCGTCTATCACCAGCTTCGTCGTCGCGGCCGCACTCACCCCGGTGTGCGCCACGGCCGCTCGGATGACGCGGCGTCGTCGCCGGCACGCGGCTCACGCCGCCTGAGCCGATCCCGGGGTGGCCGCCGTGGTCGCCGCCGTCGTCGCCTCGTGGCCCGACGCGTCCGGTGCCGGCACCGCCGGAACGCGCCGGTCGGGCTTGGCGAGGACAGCCGTGTGCCGGTTGAGGTCCGGCCCGACGAAGTCGGCGTCGATCTCCGAGACGACCCGCTCCTCACCGGCCTGGGTCGTGAACGACCGCTGCCGCATGCGGCCGTGGACCACGACGCGGTCACCCTTGTGGAGGGACGCGTGCACGTTCTCGGCGAGCCCGCGCCAGGCGCTGACCGACAGGAACATGGAGGTGCCGTCGACCCACTGGCCGGAGTCCTTGTCGCGATGCCGCGGCGTCACACCGATGCGGAACGAGCACACCGGCGCGCCCGACGCCACGATGCGCAGCTGGGGATCGGCGACGAGGTTGCCGGTGACGAGCATTTCGTTGTCCTGCATGTCGAGGTCTCCGTTGGCTCCGGGCGGGCGCCTCTCACCCGCGTACCTCGACGACTCTGCGCGACGAACACGCCGCGTGCCCCAGGCCCACCGCAATGTGGACACGGGAACCACCGTCCACACCCACGGGACCGCCCACGAGATGCGGCAAAAGGACGCCTCACCCGCCGAGATGCGTCAGATGGACGCATCTCGGCGGGAAGGTGAGCGCGCCTCCGTCACACGGGTCAGCGCGCGAGCGCGCCTCCGTCGATCGGGACGGTCACTCCCGTGATCCACGTCGAGTCCGGGCCCAGCAGGAACGCCGCGAGCTTCGCGGTGTCCTCGGGCGCGCCGAGCCGCTTGAGCGGGTACGCCGCGGCCGCGGCCGCCTCGTCGGCCTCGTAGAGCTTCGCGGCGAACCGGGTCTTGACGACCGCAGGCGCGATCGCGTTGACCCGGATGCCCGGCCCCAGCTCCGCGGCGAGCTGCGCCGTCTCGTGGATGAGCGCGGCCTTGCTGATGGCGTAGATCCCGAGCGGCGAACCGGTCTTGAGGCCACCCACCGACGAGACGTTGAGCACCGTGCCGCCGTGCTCGCGCATCCACTGCTCGTACGCCAGACGCGTCCACAGCGCGGGCGCGATGACGTTGACCTCGAGGGTCTTGCGCCAGACGCCGACATCCGCGGCCAGGGTCGCGCCGAAGTGCGGGTTGATCCCGGCGTTGTTGACCAGGCAGTCGAGCGAGCCGAACCGCTCGATGGTGCCCGCGACGGCCTCGGCCTGGTGCTCGGCGTCGTCGGCCGAGCCGCGGAACCCGACGGCGACCTCGTCGCCGCCGAGCTCCTTGACCGCGGTCTCCAGCTCGTCCGGCTTGCGGGCGGTGATGGCCACCCTGGCACCCCGGGCCACGAGCTCGGCGGCGATGCCGAGCCCGATGCCGCGGGTGCCGCCGGTGACGAGGCCGACCTTGCCGGCGAAGTCCTGCGGCACCGTCACGTAAGGACCGCCTTGGTCTCGAGGAACTCGTCCAGACCGTGGTGGCCGAGCTCCCGGCCGATGCCGGACTGCTTGTAGCCGCCGAACGGCGCGAACGGGTTGAACGCGCCCCCGTTGACCTCGACCTGCCCGGCGCGGATGCGGCGCGCGACCTTCATGGCCGCGTCGGCGTCCGTGCCGAACACGCCGCCGGCGAGGCCGTACTGGGTGTCGTTGGCGATGCGAACCGCGTCCTCGACGCCCTCGCTGTCGTCGTACGGCTCGATGACCAGCACGGGCCCGAAGATCTCTTCCTGCGCGATCCGCATCGCCGGGGTGACATCGGAGAACACGGTCGGCTTGACGTAGTAACCGGTCTCGAGGCCTTCGGGCTTGCCGGGGCCGCCGACGATGACACGCGCGCCCTCCTCCTGACCGAGCTTGATGTACGACTGCACCCGGTCCCACTGCCGCTCCGAGATCAGCGGACCGACGAAGACGCCGTCCTCGAACGGGTCACCCGTCTTCACCTGCTCGACGGCCGCGGTGACCGCCGCCTCGATCTCGGCGAGCTTCGAGCGCGGCGCGACCATGCGGGTCAGTGCGGAGCAGGTCTGGCCGGAGTTGATGTAGCAGCCCTGTACGGCCCGCGCCGCCGCTGCCGCCGGGTCGGCGTCCGGCATGACCACGAGCGGGGACTTGCCGCCGAGCTCGAGGGCGACCCGCTTGACCGTCTGCGCGGCGAGCTCCATGACCCGCTTGCCCGCAAGCGTCGACCCGGTGAACGACACCATGTCGACGTCCGGGTGCGAGGCGATCGCCTCACCGACGACCGGACCGACGCCGCAGACCAGGTTGAACACGCCCGCGGGGAGCCCGACCGACTCGACGATCTCGGCGAGGATGAACGCCGAGAGCGGCGCGACCTCGGAGGGCTTGAGCACCACGGTGTTGCCGGCCGCCAACGCGGGGCCCACCTTGGCGGCGACCTGGTGCAGCGGGTAGTTCCACGGGGTGATGGCACCGACCACGCCCACCGGCTCGCGGGCGATCAGCGCGTTGCCGATCCGCTCCTCCTCGGTGAGGGCGTCGAGGTAGCCGGCCTGCGAGCCGAACGTCGCCGCCGGCATGCCGACCTGGACGGGCTTGGCCAGCCAGAGCGGCATCCCGACCTCCTGCGAGATCACCGTCGCGATCTCGTCGGTGCGCGCCGCAAGCTCCTCGGAGATGCGGGTGAGGTACTTGCCCCGCTCCTCACGGCTGGTCGCGCTCCACGCGGGGAACGCGGCCTTCGCCGCCGCGACGGCCTTGTCGACGTCCGCGGCGACCCCGTCGGGCACGGTGCCCATCACCTGTTCGGTGGCGGCGTTGGTCACCTCGAGGGTCCCGGTGCCGCCGGAGGCGACCCAGCTCCCGTCGATGAAGATCTTGTCCCGCTGGGTTTCGGTCACGGTGTGCTCCTCGGGTTGTACGACTGGGCCGTCGGGACGGACGATGCCCTCGACACAGCACGTTACCGTCCCCGAACTCCGTTCGGTAACGTGCGGCGCATGGACTTCCGCGACCCGCTCGAGGTGCAGTGGCTGGATGCCGTCGACGGTGACGCAGCATGAGCGCCGCCGACACCGACGGCGCGCCGCCCGCCGTCATCGGGCCGTGGCTCGCCGAGCAGACCGGCGAGCCGGGCTGGGGGGACCTGACCGTCGAGCTGATCTCCGGCGGCAAGTCGAACCTGACGTACGTCGTGTCCAGCCCGGCCGGGGAG
This sequence comes from Mycobacteriales bacterium, assembly GCA_036379355.1. GTDB lineage: Bacteria > Actinomycetota > Actinomycetes > Mycobacteriales > CAJCIY01 > CAJCIY01. The sequence goes on from DASVGV010000160.1 coordinate 25,273, forward strand.
GCGGTGCTGCGGCGACCCCCGACCGGGCACATCCTGCCGACGGCGCACGACATGATCCGCGAGGCGACGGTCATCGGCGCACTCGGACCGACGGGTTTCCCCGTACCCGGCATCGTCGCCGTGGAGAGAACCGGAACCCTTGTCGGACAGCCGTTCTACGTCATGGAGCGGGTCCACGGGCACATCATCAGGTCCGAGCTCCCGGCGGGGTACGCGGACACCCCGGCCGAGCGGAGGACGCTGGCCGAGCGGCTGATCCGTACCCTCGCCGATCTGCACGCGTTCGAGCCCGCGGCGATCGGACTCGGCGAGTTCGGGCGACCGACAGGCTTCATGGAGCGCCAGGTACGCAGGTGGACCAAGC
>DASVGV010000161.1:0-17495 GCA_036379355.1 Mycobacteriales bacterium
CCGCCGTCGGCGAGCCGCTGCGCGCCTGCCCGGAGCAGCGGGTCACGGTGAGCGTCGGCCCCGTCCTCGCCGCGCCCGGCTTCGACACCGACGCGATGCTGCGCGCCGCGGATGCGGCGATGTACGACGCCAAGCAGGCGACGGAGGCCCTGTCGGCGTAGACGCCCGGCCGCGCCCCGTCAGCGGGGCGGCCGGCGACCGCCGTACGAGTCGACCAGCGCCGCTGCCACCGCTTCCGCGTCCGCCGCAGCGACGCCGGCCGGGTACTCGGGCAGCAGGTCGTCCCAGACGACGAGCCACGACCCGTACAGCTGGGCCTGACCCTCGGGCCGAGCGAAGAACCAGACGTGCAGGTGCGCGCCGCCGTCCCCGATCCGGTAGACGTGGGCCCGGGCGATGTGCGGCAGCGCCTCGATGTGCCGCCCGAGATGCGCCGTCAGGACCCCGAGCTCCGCGGCGCGCTCGTCGGAAAGCCCTGGGAGATCGGCATGATCGCGCGGATGCAGCATCAGCACCAACGGGACCCCGACACCGCCAATTCGCGTGAGCCGCCAGTGGTCGTCGAGCCAGATCCCCTCGTCGCGGCGCCCGCACGACGCACACTCCCGAGGGTCCTCGCCCTCGCGGGGTGGCTCGGGGAGGACCGGCGGCCGCAGCGGAGTCACCCGGAGGCCCTCCTGCTCGAACGGGCTGATCTCCCAGCCGGTCATCCGGGCCAGCGGCAGCCGGTGCTCGGCGTCGGCGGCCGCGTCGGCGTGCGCGTAGAACTCGTCGGGAGTCAGGGGCATCCGCGCAGGGTAGGCGAGCGCGGGCCGCCGGCGGCGCACACTGGGCGGCGTGACGACGCGGTCCGACGCCGACCTCGAGCGGGCGGCCACGGCACTGCTGCGCGGAGCCGGCCAGCGCGTCACCCGGCCGCGCGTCGCGGTGCTCGCCCGGGTGATCGCCGCGGGGAGTGCGCACGTGTCCGCCGACGCCCTGCTCGAGGAGGTCACCGCTCGCGCCGCGGACGTCCACCGCGCGACGGTCTACCGGACCCTCGAGTCCCTGACCGAGGCAGGGGTGCTGCGCCACGTCCATCTCGATCGGGGGCTGCGGGCCTATCACCTGGCGTCGGTCGCCGGTCCCGCCCCGCACCTACACGCGCAGTGCGCCTCGTGTGGCCGCGTCGTCGACCTGCCGCCCGACGTGCTCGGCGACGCGGCCGAACGGATCCGCGCGGCCACCGGCTTCGAGCTGGACGCGGCTCACGCAGCGCTGTCCGGACGCTGCCGCGACTGTGCCCGCTGACCCGCCGCCACCCAGAGCACGGAGATCGCGGCGTCGGTCAGGGCACCCCGCGCCCGGCGGCGGTCCACCGCGGCGAACCCCACGCCGGTGAGCGCATGGATGGCGTCGACCCCCATCCCCAGGACGAGTGCCGTCCGGCTCGGCGCGACACCGGAGAGCGCCGCCTGAGCCAGCTGCCGTGCCCCGAGCAGGCGGGCGACCCGGACTGCCGCGGTGTCCTGCTGCACGTGGTGCACCCGGGCGAGGACCGCGCGCGGAGCGAGCAGCAGGGCCGCGCCCCACGCGGCGCGCGCCACCTCGATGGCGGAGCGGGCCGGGTCCGCGCCGGCGGTCACGGCGCCCTCACGACCGGGCGGCGCGGATGCCGTCCGCCGCGCGGATCAGGGCGAGGTGCGACAGGGCCTGCGGCATGTTGCCGATCAGCTCGTTGCTCCCTGCCGTTGCCATCTCCGACAGCAGCCCCAGCGGGCTGACGACCGCGTCGAGCTCCTTCATCAGCCGCTCTGCCTCGTCGACCCGTCCGACGTCCGCGAGCGTTCCCGCTCGCCAGTACGCACACGCGAGGAAGGTCTGCTCCTCCCGTTCTGCGCCGCTGTAGCGGTAGACGAGCGGACCGACCCCCAGCTCGTCGGTGATCGCGTCGACAGTGCTGGCCATGTTCTTCCCCCGGTCGAAGCCGAAGCCGCTCCCGAGCAGGACGGACGCGTCGAGGTCCTCGGTGCCGGCGTAGAACGTGTACGCGTTCTTGCTGCCCGACCAGCAGTTGTCGTGGATCCACGCCTTGACCTTGACGGCCTCGTGCTTCCAGCGCTCGCCGGTGCCGGTCAGCTGCCCGGCGCGCGCCAACCGGGCCGCAGCATCGAGCGCGCGCCAGCAGTTCATCTTCGACGTCGTGTAGTGCCGGTTCGCCTGGAGCTCCCAGATACCGGCGTCCTCGTGTCGCCACATGTCGGCACACTGGTCGGCCAGGTCCGAGAGCTCGCGCGCCGACTGGGTGTCGAGCACGTGGCCGCCGAAGACCCAGTCGGCCACCGTCCCGAACAGGTCGCCGTACACGCCCAACTGCACCTGTGAGGTCGCATCGTTGCCGACCTGGACCGGCAGGCTGTGCTTGTAGCCGGGTACGGCCGCATGGCGGGTCGACGAGACCAGGTGGCCGTCGAGGTCGTACATGACGTGGACATCCGGCCCGTTGCGGCGGATCGCCGCCAGCAGCCACGTGATCGCCGCATGCACCTCCTCCTGCTGACCGCAGATCGACAGTGCGTCGATGGTCAGCGCGGCGTCGCGGACCCAGCAGTAGCGGTAGTCCCAGTTCTTCGGACCGCCGATGCTCTCCGGCAACGACGTCGTGGCGGCCGCCGCGATCGCGCCGGTCTGGGTGATCAGGAGCAGCTTCAGCGCGAGCGCGCTACGCACGATGGTCTCCCGGCCGGCGCCGTCCCAGGACACCTGCCCGGCCCAGCGGCGCCAGGCGTCCGCGGACAGGTCCATCCGGCGGTCGATCGCGTCGACGTCGCAGAGGAAGAGCGGCTCGTCCAGGGTCGCGACGACCGCGACGATGCGCCGCTCGCCGGCGCGTACCCGGAAGGAGGCGTCGACCTGCTCCGGGCCCGCATGCACGTCGATCTCCGCGCTGCACCGGACGCCGAGGGTCAGCCGGCCGGCGTGCAGCACCGGGGCCCGCCCGTCGTGCTCGACCCACGGTTCCCACTCCCGCAGCCCGTCGCCGGGGCGCACCACCAGCTGCATCTCGACGCTGCCCTCGACTCCCTCCACGCGCCGCGCCAGCTCACCCCAGGGCAGCTCGCCGGCGTTGCCCGAGTTGAGCGAGTCGGTGACGGTCACCACGCCCGACTTCGCGCGGAACGTCGTCTCGAGCAGGTTGGTGTGGGGGACGTACCGGCGTTCGGCCACGGCGTCCGTGTCTGCCGGCCGCAGGTGCAGGCGGCCGCCGAGTACCGGGTCGAGCAGGGCGGAGAACGCGGGCGGCGAGTCCAGCCGCGGTACGGCCCACCAGTCGATCGCTCCGTCGGGGGCGACGAGGGCCGACCCGCGGCCGTCGCCGAGGACGGCGTACTGGCCGATCGGGGCGAAACCGTCCGCGTCGCGGACGTCGGCGATCGACACGCTCGCGGAGCGGGTCGGCGTCACGCCGCGTGCCGGCGCAGCAGGGCGGTCACGCCGGCGCCGATGCCTGCCACGGCGGCGCCCAGGGTGGCGAGACGGTTGCTCGCGACGAAGGAGACCGGGTCACGGGTTGCGGCCTTGTCGGTGAACGCGCCGTGCGCTCCTCGGTCGACCTCCTCGTCCTGGGGCTCGAACACGTTCGACCCCCAGCGCGGTGCGTCCCGGTCCGTCTGCTGGGCGTTCACCCCGGTCTTGGCGAGGTACCAGTCCACCGCGGCCGGAGCCAGCCGGTTCCCGAGGACCGTGTACGCGGTGGCGATGCCCACCCACATGTTGCGCCGCGGGTGTTCTGCCGAGAAGCGGATCGCGCGCGCGCAGACCTCCGGTTGCACGATCGGCGGCACCGGCATGGGGTGCTTCGGCATCTTCGAGAGGTTCCAGTTGAACTGGGTGGTGTTCACCCCCGGCAGCGTCACCAGCCCGATGGTCACCTTGCTGCCGGTCGCCTTCAGCTCCGTCAGGACCGACTCGGTCATCCCCTTGATGGCGTGCTTGGCCCCGCAGTAGGCCGACTGGAGTGGGATGGACCGGTAGGCCATGGCGGACGACACGTTGACGATCGCTCCGCGGTCACGCGGCCGCATCACGCGCAACGCCGCGCGCACGCCATTGACCTGCCCGAAGTACGTGACGTCGTTCATGCGGCGGTACTCCTCCGGCGTCGTGTCCCAGAAGAAGGCCAAGGACCCGGCGAACGCGACGTTGACCCAGACGTCGATCGGCCCGAGTTCGGCCTCGACGCGGTCGCACGCCGCGTCGACGGCCTCGCCGTCGGCGACGTCGACACACAGCGGCAGCGCACGCCCTCCCGCCTTCTCCACCTCGACGGCTGCGGCATCGACGCCGGCGTGCCCCCGCGCCAGGATCGCGACGTCGTAGCCGGCCTGCGCGAACTCCCGCACGGTGGCGCGCCCGATGCCCGCGCTGCCGCCCGTGATTACTGCGATCTTCCTTCCGTCGCCGCTCGCCATGCCCGTCGCTCCTTCTGTACCGCAGGGTCACTGTTCGTTGACAGCGACCTGTCCGGTCGACGGCCGACGAAACGTGGCACGGCGACCAGCCTCCTCAGCGGCGCCGTCGGGGCGCCGCATCGGGCGCTTGCTCGTCGTCGGACGTCCTCGCGCGCAGTCGCTGTCGTTGCGTGCGGTTGGCGGTGCGCAGTCGCGCATTCGTCGCTTCCAGGTCGAGCACCATGGCCACGCCGGCGATGTTCAGCCCGGCGTCGACCAGGTCGGTGATGCGCCGCACGCGGTCCAGGTCGTCGGCGCTGTAGCGCCGGGTGCCGCCCTCCGTGCGTTCGGGTGTCACCAGTCCGCGGGCCTCGTACAGGCGCAAGGTCTGGATGCCCACACCGGTGAGCTCGGCCGCCACCGAGATGCTGTAGACGCCGCGTGCGCCGGTCGGACGCGCTGAACCACTCACTCGCGACCGCCTCCCATGTACGCGCCTGCGTCGCCAGTGTTGCACACGTCCCCTGATTCGTGCTATAGAAAATCTATCTCTTCAAGCAGAGGTCTGACTCGCCCGGAGCGGCGCTCGGGTCGGGTGGGCTCCTGCGCTCACAAGGCGAATGGGGAGGTGGCATGACGTCGCATGTGGGCCGACCGTCACGCAGCGACAAGCCGCGGAAGCGGATCGACACGTCCGAGCTGCTGGCTGCGGTGTCCGAGATGGGACCGAACTGGCCTGCCCGTTTCGGCGATCGCGAGATCGTCGACGTCAACGAGGCGCTCGACCGCGAGCTGTTGGCCGGGACGCTCCTCGATGCGGTCACGCTCAGTCCGGAGGGCGAGCGAGTCCTGGGCGACGCTCCCTGATCAGCGCAGGGCCGCGAGCAGATCGCCGAAACCGCCGGCCGCACGGGGATTGCGCCGGGCACTGGTCGTCGCACGTACGGCGGTCGACCGCACCACGGTCAGACCCGGCTCCGCGTCGAGGCGGTCGGCAAGGTCTCGGTCCTCGCCGACCGCCAGCGGCGCGAACCCGCCAACGCGCCGGTACGCGGAGGCTCGGACGCCGAGGCTCGCACCGTGGACGTGTCGATGCTGGCCGGTCCGACCCCTTTCGGTCCCGTCGTACAGGCGCAGGAACGCCTCCCGGATCCCGGGGCGGTGAGCACTCCAGTCGTCCACGTCGATGACTCCCAGCACCGCGTCGGCGCCGGAGTCCGCCAGGTGAAGCTGTGCGGTCAGCCAGTCGGGAGCGACGCGGCTGTCGGCGTCGGTGGTCGCCAGCCACACGTCCGGTTCTTGCGCCCCGGCGAAGCCGAATGCGCGCGCGGCGCCGACGTTCCGCCACGGCACCGAGACGGTGCGGGCGCCATGTCGGGCACACACGGACGCGGTGGCGTCGGAGCAGGCGTCGAGGACGACGAGTACGTCGACGGGGACGGGCACCTGCGCGGCGGCCGTGCCCAGCGCCGCCAGGCACCCGTCGATCAACGCCTCCTCGTCGTGCGCAGGGACGACGACGCGTACGGCGCTGATCATGCGAGCCCCGCTCTCGTGGCGACCGACTGCGGGTTGGCAGACCACACCTCTGCGAGCAGGTCGTCGTCGGCGTACTGCGCGAGGCGGGACATCTGCGCGTGGCCGGCGGCCTCGGCGAGGATCGCGTGGACCTGGTCGCCGCCGAGCGGGTAGTCCGTCACGGGATGGCGCCAGTGGACGGCGACCACCGTGCCGCCGGCGGCGAAGGCACGGGCGGCGACGCGCTCTGCGTCCGCCGGCCCGAAGTAGTAGGCGACCTCGGACAGCACGACGAGGTCGAGCGCATGGTCGGGCCACCCGTCGAGCACACCGGCCCGGGTGATCGTCACGTGCGGGGCGTCGCCGCAGGCCCGCCGTGCCGCGTCGACGGCTGCGGCGGCGACGTCGGTGGCGAACACTCGGTCGCATCGGCACGCCAGCTCGCGCGTCAGCACGCCGATGGAACAGCCGGGCTCGTACGCCGCGGCGTACCTCTCGTCGGGAAGCAGCGCGAGCGTCAACGCCCGCTTGCGCCGCTCGTACCAACGGTGGGTGAAGCCCCAGGGGTCTTCGGAGGCGGCGTACATGTCGTCGAAGTAGCTCGGCGGCAGCGTCATCGGGGCTCCTCGATCAGCACCTCGTCGGGCCGGACCAGCCGCTCCAGCACGTGCGGCGGCAGGATCGGCGCGTCCCCCGTCAGCTGCGAGGCAAAGGCGGCCACGGCGCGCTCCTTGTCCCGCCTGCCGGCGTCGCCGAGGTGGATGCGAAACGCCCGATCGAGCGGCAGGTCGTCGTCGACGGCCCAGTGCCAGGCCCACACGAGGTACGACAGGCGCCGGCCCGGCAGTCGTGCCGCGGCACGGCCGGTCGCGTCGTGGTCGGGGTGGCCGTCGCGGTCCCAGGGCGCTAGCAGCAGGTCGGCCTCCGTGACCAGCGGACGAGTCAGCGACACGACGTCCTCGTCCTGGACGGATCCGTCCGGCAGACCCAGGCGGTGGACGGTCGCGTCCTCCAAGCTCAGGTAGCCCAGCGCATCCGCACGTTCGTGAACGCGTCGATCCCGCAGCTCGGCGGCGCGACCCGGATGGCTGCTCTCGCCGTCCGTCACCGCGACGACGTGCACCTCGGCCCCGGCCTGGGCCAGGACGGCGAGGGTGCCCCCGCAACCGAGGACCTCGTCGTCGGGGTGCGGCGCGAGTACGACGACACGTGGCCGGCCCGCGGCCAGGTCCGAGGCCCGCCGCGCGGGGAGACGGCCCGGCACACCAACCCGCAGCCAGAAGCTCTCGGGGGTCCCGCGTCCGGTGAGGTCGGGCCGGGGGATGGTCACAGCGACCAGTCCGGATCGGAGGCCGCCACGTCGCCGCCCAGCACCTCCAGATCGCGCTCGGCGTGGTCCTGGCGCACGTAGACCTCCAGGTCGGCGACCCGTTGGGCGTGATCCGCGTCCGTCGCGAGCGGTGCCGGTCCCAGGGCGCGCCCCACCCGGGTCGCGACCGCCGCGGCGACGTCCGCGACGGTCGCCCGCACGCGGCGGGCCACGCGCGCGTGATCGTCCTTGGGGTACGTGTCGACGGCGTCCGCGGCGGCACGCAACGTGTCGCGGGCCGCACCGAGCAGGACGTCCACGCCGCCGAGGTGAGCGGCCGCGTGTACGTCGTCGGGGTGACGGGAGACCCTCTGCCACAGGGGTTCTGCCAGATGCGCCGCTCCGCCGTACCAGCAGGCGGCGACCCCGATCCCACCGACCCAGAAGCCGGGGCGCGTCAGGTAGGCCCCCGGCTCACCGACCACGGTGGCCGCGACCGCGGTGAACTCGACGGTGCGGGTGTCCGCCCGCTGCATGCCCGCGGACGCCCAGCGGTCGGGCTCGGCGACCACGCCGGGCTGGTCGAGCGCGACGCGGCACAGGACCCCCTCCTCTCCGCGCCGTGCGGTCACCAGAGCATGGGTCAGCAGCGTCGCCCCGGAGCACCAGGCCTTCCGCCCGGACAGGCGTACCTCCGTACCTTCTCCCTCGGCCGTGACGGTCGCGGACGGCATCTCCGCGGCCCACACGCCGTAGCGCTCGCCGGCGGCGGCCGGGGGACCGCCGAGCTCGGCGAGGATGGCCACCGCGTCCGCATGAGCCTCGACCAGACGCGCGAGCACCAGGTCCCGCCAGCCCAGACGTGAGAGCGCCGACCACCGTGTGCGCGTGTTCCCACCCGCCGGCAGCGGCCACGTCGACGCTTCTCGGCACAGCGCATCGAGGGCGGGCCGGTCGAGCGCGGTGGCGGGATCCGGCGCGGAGGCAGTCATTCCGCCGCTCTGCCCCAACAGGATTGCTTTAGCCATGCGTACGAGGTCACGGCCGGGGTAGGCGCAGGGGCGACCCCGTCGACTCCCTGACGGACAACTTCCCGAACGACAAGGACAACCCGCCGTGGCCAACCAGTTCGCACTCGACATCGAGAAGATCCGCGCGGATGCCCGCGGATCCTGGGGGAAGGGCCCGGTGACCGCCAACTACGGCCGCGACCTCAGTGCGGTCATCGAGATGCTCAACCAGGTGGTCGCCACCGAAATCGTCTGCTGGCTCCGGTACACCCAGCACTCCATCGTGGCGACCGGCATCGACCGGGCCCAGGTGGCTGCGGAGTTCAGCGAGCACGCGGCCGAGGAGCGCGTCCACATGGAGCGGGCGGCCGAGCGCATCAGCGAGCTCGGCGGCCAACCGGACCTCTCGCCGGACGCGCTCAAGAAGTCGCACACCGACTACGTGATCGCCGACGAGTCCGACCTGAAGAAGATGCTCGAAGAGAACTTGGTGGCCGAGCGGATCGTCATCTCCTCCTACCAGGAGATGATCCGCTGGCTCGGCGACGGTGACCCCACCACCCGGCGGCTGATGGAGTCGATCCTCGAGGAGGAGGAGGAGCACGCCGACGACCTGCTGGACCTGCTCGGCGGCTGAGCCGTCCGGTCAGGCGCGTTCCGGTCAGACCGGGTTGGTGCGCAGGCTCCGCTCCTCGGCGCGGCGGACCTCGACGCGCCCGTCGACCTCGCGGACCTCGTAAGCCGGTTGAGGCCGGGTCGCCGGCCCTCGCCGGACGGCGCCGGTCGTGAGGTCGAACCGGCTGCCGTGCCAGGGGCACTCCACGCAGCCGTCCACGAGCGACCCGTCGGCGAGGCCGCCGCCGCGATGGGTGCACCGGTTCTCCAGAGCGAGCAGCCGGCCGCCGGCGCGGGTCAGGACGAGGGTCACGTCGCCGGCGCCGACCTCGTGCAGGCCGTCCGTGATGTCCGCGGACCGCGCGACGGGCGTCCATTCGGTGGGGCCGCTCCTGAACGCGGTCGTATCGACGCCCACTCCCAGTGCATACGCCAGGTGGCCGCCGAGCCAGCCCCCGAGCCCGATCAGCGACAGGCCGACGGCGCCCGCGGCCCGGCCGCGCCGACCGCGGCGGCGTTGCAGCCAGGACATGCCGTACGCGGCGATGCCCAGCGCGTTCGTCGCGGCATGGACCAGGCCGACGCGCCTCTCGGCGCCCTCGGTGTCCGCCCAGTCCGACCAGCCGGCGACCGCGGCCGGGGCGGCGGTGAGCACGCCGACGCCGACGAGCCGGCGGGCGGCAGTCGGCTCGCCCCAGGCGTCCAGGACCGCAGAGCTGAGGAAGGCGCCGGCGGGCGCGAGTACCGCCGCCGGGTGCAGCGGATGGCCGAGGGCCGTCCCGCTCGCGGCATCGCGCACCACCGGCGGTCGGAGCACCGACGACCAGAAGCCGGCCACCGGCCCCGCCAGCCGGTCGAGCGAGGAGGACTGTTCGAGGACCGCGCTGATGCGCTCGAGGACAGGCATGTGCGCCGCCTACCCGGACCGCAAAGCCTCAGACGTTCTCGGCGGTGGCGCCCGGATACGCGGGCTCGTCCGCGTCGAGCAGTGCGATGAGCGCGCGCGCCGCGGGGTTGCGGGGGCCGGATGCTCGGGACACCAGAGCCAGGTGGCGGGTCGGCGCGCGCGGCGCGATCGCGAGCCGTGCCAGGCCGCTCGCGCCGGCAATCGGGGTCGGCACGATCGCCACCCCCAGGCCGTGACCCACGAGCGACAGGACCTGGTCCATCTGGCTGACCCGGAAGCCGATGTGCCGCTCCAGCCCCGCGTCTCGGCACACCGCGGTCACCACCGTCTGCAGACCCTGTCCCGCCTGGAAGTCCACGAACGTCTCGCCGGCCAGCGCCCGCAGGCGGACCGTGGCCTGTCGGGCGAGGCGATGGTCGGGAGGTGCGATCACGGTGAGGGACTCGAGGTAGGTCCGTACCGCGGTCAGCGTTCCGGGCAGGGGCGACGCGTCCAGCGCGACGAACGCCACGTCCAGATCTCCCTGCTGGACCGCGCCGAGCAGATCGGCAGTCGGCGCCTCCACCACGGTGACGGACACCTCCGGATAGCGGCGGTGCAGGCGCGCGAGGACGGCGGGCACGTCCGCCGCCGTGAATGTCTGGACGACACCGACCGCCAGGGTCCCTGCGGCGAGCCCGACCACATCCGCGACCCGCCGGCGAGCGTCGGAGACCTCACCCAGGATGCGCCGGGCCGACTCGGCGAGCGCGGCTCCGGCGGGGGTCACCAGGACCTGACGGGTGGTCCGCTCGAACAGCGCCGCGCCCAGGTCGCGCTCCAGCGCCCGGATCGAGGCGCTCAACCCCGGCTGGGAGATCGCCAGCCGCTCGGCCGCACGCGTGAAGCTGCGCTCTTCGGCGACGACGAGGGCATGCTCGATCTGGCGCAGATCCATTGATAGATCATCACACATAGTCCAAGACACACATTCGATTGGACATGTGAGTTTTCGCGCACCAGCATCGAGGTGGTGAGCAGCTGCCCCCGGATGAGTGCCCGCCTCGTCCTCGTCCTGGCGCTCGCTTCCGGGGTCGTCGTGGCGAACAGCTACTACGCCCAGCCGCTCGTCGACGTCATCGCCCGCAGCCTGCACGCGTCGAGCACCGAGGTGGGCCTGGTCGTGACGGCAAGCCAGATCGGGTACGCGGTGGGGCTGGGCCTGCTCGTGCCGCTCGGCGACCTCGTCGAACGCCGGCGCCTGCTGCAGGCCGTCCTCGCCGGGACCACGCTCTGCCTGGTCGGCATGGCGCTGGCCCCCACCTGGCAGATCCTCGGCATCGCCGCCCTGCTGGTGGGCGTCACCTCGGTCGTCGGCCAGGTGCTCGTCCCGCTCGCGGCCACCCTGGCCGGGCAGGACGAGCAGGGCCGCGTCATCGGGAACGTCATGACCGGCCTGCTCCTCGGCATCCTGCTGTCGCGGGTCGTCGCGGGCTTCGTCGCCGACCTCGCCGGCTGGCGAGCGATGTTCTGGATCGCCGCCGGTCTCATGCTCGCGATCGCCCTCCTGCTCCGGCGTGAGCTGCCGGCGGTGCCGCCGACCACCCGCGTCCGCTACCGCGCCCTGCTCGGCTCGGTCCTCCGCCTGGTCGCGGAGGAGCCGGTCCTGCGCTCGCGGATGGCGTACGGCGCGGCGACGTACGCGTCGTTCGGCGTCTTCTGGACGAGCGTCGGCTTCCTGCTGGCCGCCCCTCCTTACGGATGGTCGGACGCACGCATCGGGCTGTTCACCCTGCTCGGCGTGGCCGGGGCGCTCGCGGCACGGGTCGCCGGCCGGCTCGCGGACCGCGGCTGGGCGCGCCTGCAGACCGGGGCATTCGTGGCGGCGACGGCCGCGAGCTTCGTTCTCCTCGCCGCGGGCGGAACCCACGTCGCCGCTCTCGCAGCCGGTACGGCGCTGCTGGAACTGGGCATCCAGGGCACGCATATCAGCAACCAGAGCCTGTTCTACCCCCTGCGGCCGGATGCGCGCAGCCGCCTGAACACCGCGTACATGACCTCGTACTTCGCCGCCGGGTCGCTCGGGAGCGCACTGTCCGCGGTCGTCTACGCGCGTGCCGGCTGGACCGGCGTCTGCCTCCTCGGCGCGGCCTTCCCGCTGGTCGGCCTGCTGCTGTGGGTCGGCGAGCGGATCCGGAACCGGCGCGATGCTGGTCGCCGGACAGCCGGCGAGCCCCTAGGTTGGGCGGGTGCTGCACGCCCCGACGGCGGTGACCGCGTCCGCGACCAGGACGCCCGTGCGGCGGCCCTTCTGGCCGTTCGAGGTCCTGCTGCTCGGCGCCTTCTACGTGGCGTACGCCTGGATCCGTGACGAGCACGGTCGCGATGTGGCCGGCTCGCACGAGCAGCGGGTCGCGTTCGCGCACGCGCGAGCCGTGCTGTCGACCGAGCACCGCCTGCACCTGGACCCGGAGCACTACTTTCAGACGCTGCTGCCCCGGCACGGCTTCCCGGTCCACCTCGTCAACGGGTTCTACCTGCTCGCCCACGTGACCGTGACCGTGGCGGTCCTGGTCTTCCTGCTGTGGCGGCGACCGGCGCTGTACCGCCGCTGCCGTAACGCGCTGATGATCATCTCGGCCGTCTCGCTCGCGCTGTTCGCGCTCTACCCGACCGCACCGCCCCGCCTGCTGCCGGCGGCACACATCCACGACACGCTGGTGGCCGGGGGCTGGTGGTCGCTGAACCACGGCGGGATCGAGCGCATCGCCGACCCGTACGCGGCCATGCCGTCGCTGCACCTCGGCTGGTCCACCTGGGTCGCCCTGTCGCTCGCCGCGTCGTTCGCCCCCACCTGGCGCCGCTGGCTGCTCGCGCTCTATCCCCTGGCCGTCACGTGGGTCGTCCTGACGACCGGCGCGCACTGGTTCCTCGACACGGTGGCCGGCGCGGCGCTCGCGGTCGTCGGGTGGGTGGCTGCCGGGTTGGCGACCCGTGGTAGGCACAGGCTTCCGATCCCCCGACGAGGAGGCACTCCGTGACGCTGCAGAGGTACGGCATGACGGTCCCGCTGGACGGGATCCCGCTGGCCGACCAGGCCGAGGTGGCGCGCGAGCTCGCCGGCCTGGGCTACACCGACCTGTGGTCGTCGGAGGCCATGGGCGCGGACGCGTTCACGCCGCTCGCCGTCGCCGCCACCGCCGAACCGACGCTGCGGCTGGGGACCGCGATCGTCCCGGCGTACACGCGCGGGCCGGCGTGCCTCGCGCAGAGCGCGGCGACCCTCGCCGCCACCGCGCCCGGGCGGTTCGTCCTCGGGGTCGGTTCCTCGTCGCAGCTGATCGTGGAGGGCTGGAACGACAAGGAGTTCACCGAGCCGTACAAGCGCACGCGGGACGTCGTCCGGTTCCTGCACAAGGCGTTCGCCGGCGAGCGGGTCGACGAGGAGTTCGACACGTTCCGTGTCAGCGGCTTCCGGCTCGGGGTACGGATGCCCGAGCCGCCCTCGATCGTGGTCGCGGCCCTGCGCAGCGGCATGCTGAAGCTCGCCGGCCGCGAGTCCGACGGGGCGATCGTGAACTGGCTGTCGGCCGACGACGTCCGTACGGTCGCGCCGCTGGTCGGGGAGGGCAAGGAGGTCGTCGCGCGAATCTTTGTCATGCCGACGACCGACGTGGACGCGGCCCGCGCGGTGGGCCGGCGCATGATCACGGCGTACCTCAACGTGCCCGTCTACGCCGAGTTCCACCGGTGGCTGGGCCGCGAGGACGACCTCGCGCCGATGTGGAAGCTGTGGTCGGACGGGGACCGCAAGGGCGCACTCGACGCGGTCCCGGACCACCTCGTCGACGCGCTGATCCTGCACGGCTCACCCGACGAGTGCCGCGAGAAGGTGCAGGCGTACGTCGAGAACGGGATCACCTGCCCGGTGCTCGCGATGGTCCCGGTGGGAGAGGACCCCCGCGTCACGGCCCGGTCGCTGGCGCCGCGCTAGTCAGGCGGGCTGCCGCCACAGGCACCACACGGGCGGGATGCCCGGCAGCCGGATCTCCTCGCGAACGTCGAAGCCGAACCGTGCGTACCAGGGCACGTTCTGCTCTTTCTGCGTCTCGAGGTAGCACGGCAGCCGGTCCCGGTCGGCCCGCTCGAGGCCTGGGGTGATGAGCTCCTTGCCGTGGCCGCGGCCCTGCCGGGTGGGGTCCACCGCCAGGATGCCGAGGTACCAGTGCGGTTCGTGCGGGTGGTGCTTCTCCACCTCGAAGAACAGCCGGGTGGCAGCGATCGGCCGCCAGGCCCGCACGATCGCCGCGCCCGCCCGCAGCGTGACCATGGACTCGCGGCGGGTGCTGCGCGGCAGGGCGTCGGGCGGGAGCCAGCCGGCGAAGCCGCGGGCGTGGTCGTTCTCGTCGGCGGCGACCCAGCACTGGCCGTTGGGCCCCAGGTCGGAGAGGTACGCGGCCATGATGCGCGGCATGAGCCGGTGCTCGTTCAGCAGGTCGCGGGCGAAGTAGTCGAACAGCGGGTCGATCGAGAAGGCCCGGGCGAGCACCCCCGTGACCTCGCGCCGGTCACGCCGCCGGTACTCGCGCAGCGCCAGGGCATCCATGGCTCCGGACCCTAACGCCCCGCCGTGGGGCGCTGCGGATGCGCCGCTTTCTCGTCATGATGGGTGCGTTCAGTCGACGGAGGTTCGTGCCGAACACGGCAGTGGGGCCACGGCATCGAAGCGGAAGGGTGAACGACGTTGTCCACAGAGGAGCAGATCCGCGACGTCCTCGCGCAGCACGCCAGTCTCGCGGTCGATGCGACCACCGTGAGCGCCCACGACAACCTCTACTCCCTGGGCATGACCTCTCATGCCAGCGTCCGCGTCATGCTCGCGCTGGAGGACGCGTTCGACGTCGAGATCCCCGACAGCTACCTGCGCAAGGAGACGTTCGAGTCGGTCGCGTCGATCGGCGAGCTCCTCCGCGCGATCTGCCCGGTGGCGTCATGACCCAGACCCTGGACGGCGCCGCGGTGCCCGCGGTCGACTGGCCGGCGGACCCCGTCGAGGCGGCGCGCCGCATCGGCGCCGAGGTCGCGGCCCCGACGGCCGCGTCCGTGGACGCCGAGTCCCGGTTCCCGCAGGAGACGGTCGACGCGATGGGTGCTGCGGGCCTGCTCCAGCTGCTCGTCCCCCCGGAGTCCGGTGGGCCCGGCGGCGACCTGCGCCAGGCGATGCGCGCCGTCGCCGAGATCGGGCGGCACGACGCCAGCGCCGGGATGATCCTCGCGATGCACCTGATCCAGGTGGCCTGCCTGGTCCGGCACGGGACCAGTCCCGCCCTCCGGGAGCTCACCGCGGCGGTCGGATCGCGCCCGCTGCTGCTCGCCAGCGCGACCACCGAGGCCGGTGTCGGCGGCGACGTGCGTACCAGCATGTGCGCGGTCGAGACCGAGGGCGGCCGGTTCCGGCTGTCGAAGAAGGCCATGGTCATCTCGTACGGCGAGTACGCGCACGGGGTGCTCGCCACCGCGCGCCGTGACCCCGACGCCGACGCCAGCGACCAGGTGTTCGTCGCCTGCCTCCCCCCCGGCCTGAGGCTCGAGCCGATCGGCGACTGGGACGTGCTCGGGTTCCGCGGCACGCGCAGCCTCGGGTTCCAGCTGGACGCCGAGGGCCCCGCCGACCTGGTGTTCCCCGACCCGTACGCCGTGATCTCCAGCCACACCATGCTTCCCACCGCGCACCTGCTCTGGTCGTCGTTGTGGTCGGCCATGGCCGGCGCGGCCGTCGACCGGGCCGCGGCCTTCACCCGGGCCGGCGCCCGTTCGAACCCGGCCGCCGCCGCGAGCAGCACCCGGCTCGCGCACCTGGTGATCCGCCAGCAGCGCCTCGACGCGCTCGTCCGGGACGCCGCGACGCAGTACGCCGCGGTCAGCGACGACGTCCAGGCGACCTCGTCGGTCGGCTTCACCCTCGCCATGAACTCGCTCAAGGTCGCGGCGTCGAACGAGGTCGCGGAGATCGTCACCGACGCACTGCGCATCTGCGGCATGGCCGGCTACCGCGAGGGCGGCCCGTACTCGATGGGCCGGCTGCTGCGGGACGCGCAGGGCGCGGCGCTGATGGTCAGCAATGAGCGGATCCTGCGCAACAACGCCGAGCTGCTGCTGGTGCACAAAGGCCTGTCATGACCGCCGCCGCCCCGGCGGCGCGCGCGGAGGGCAGCGGCGGCCGGCATCCGGTCCACGACGACGCGAGCACCTGGCCCGAGACCAACTGCTACGTCGATCTGTGGATCGAGCTGCTGCACAGCCGCGGCCTCGACCCGATGCTCGCCTGCGGCTTCGTCTTCGACAGCGACCTCGACGGCCGGCAGTGGTCGTTCCACAAGTACGACCTCGAGGACCTGCTGCTGATCTACGGCATCCGAGTCGCGGAGCTCAACGTCTGGCGGAGCCTCGCCTGGCATCTCCAGGAACACCTCGCCGCCGGCCGCCTGTTGACCGTCGAGGTCGACGCCTTCTTCCTGCCCGACACCTACGGCGTCTCCTACCAGCAGCAGCACGTGAAGACGACCATCGCGGTCGATGCCTTCGACCCGGACGTGCCGTCGGTCGGCTACTTCCACAACCGCGGCCGGTACGAGACGAGCGGGGGCGAGGCGGCCGCCCTGCTGCGGCTGGACGGCGACCCGCCCGGCGTGCTCGCGCCGTACGTGGAGACCGTCTCCTTCGGCCACGCCGGTGCGGCCCCGTCCGTCGACGAGGCGGTGCTGGAGCGGGCGCGGGTCCATCTCGGACGCCGCGCCGAGGGAAACCCCGTCGCCCGTCTCGGGGATCAGCTGCGCGCCGACATCGACTGGCTGGTCGAGGAGACCGCCCGCGACGAGCAGGTGTCGTACGACTACGCGTTCGGCAGTGTGCGGCAGTGCGGGGCGGGGGCGCAGCTCGCCGCCCGCTACGTCGAGGCACTCGGCCGGGTCGACGGGGTCGGAGCGCCCGAGGCGGTCGAGGCCTTCGACCGCGTCGCCACGACGGCGAAGTCCCTGCAGTTCATCCTCACCCGCCGGGCCCGCGGGCGCCGGGGCGACCTGGACAGCCCGCTCGCGTCCATGGCCGACGACTGGGCCACGGCCATGGCGGCCGTGTCCCGGCGCTATGGCTGACCTGCTCGCCGGCGCCGAGTGGGCCGCTGTCCGCACGCCGCCGGGGGCCGCCGCCACGCCGGCTGCGCTGGACGGGCTTCCACGCCTGCCCGCCCGCATGCCCGGGACGGCCGCGGACGTCCTGCGCTCCTCGGGGCTGCCGCTCGGCGACCTGGACGAGGAGGACTGGTGGTGGGAGGTCGCGTTACCGGCGACGGACGACGGCGTGCTGCACGTCGGCGGCCTGGCCACCATCGGCGAGGTCTGGCTCGACGACACGTGCGTCCACCGGGGCGACAGCATGTTCCTCGCGGCGGAGGTCCCTCTCGGGGCGGTGGCCGCCGGGGCCCGGCTACGGATCGCCTGCCGCGCACTGGGTCCGCGGCTGCGCGCCCGCCACCCGCGGCCGGCCTGGCGGACCCGGCTCGTGCGTACCCAGAACCTGCGCTTCTTCCGTACCGCACTCTTCGGACGGCTTGCTGCCGATGACACCACGCCGGCACCGGTCGGTCCTTGGCGTGGCGTCTCGCTCTGGTCGGGGGTGCAGCCGCGCCTGCTCCTGGCCCCGCGAGTGAACGGGACGTCGGGGACGGT
>DASVGV010000162.1:0-2644 GCA_036379355.1 Mycobacteriales bacterium
AGGCCGGCCGCACGCGGCGGGGTGAGTCCCGCGGCGCGCCAAGCCGGGGTCACCGCGTCGTTCACCAACGCCACGACGGCCGGCGCCGCGGGCAGACCGATGCCGTGGTGCACCTGGGCGACCCCGTACCGGGCTGCGACGAGAGGCGCCGCGAAGGCGTACGGCTCGAAGACCAGCAGATCCGGGCGGAGCTCGTTCGCGAGCGCGTCGAGTCCGTCGACCATCTGGTCGAGCCCGATCTCGGCGAACAGCCGGGGAACGAAGTAATGCTCGATCCGGCTGGGTGCGAGTCCGTCACCGGGCGAGCCGCGCGTCCGGGCGGCGAGGCGCCCGAACCACTCGTCCAGGTTCGGGCACACGGGCCGGAACACCAGCCCGCTCGCGGTCACGGCGTCGGCGACGGAAGGACCGCTGGCCACGACGATCTCGTCCCCTCGCGCGGCGAGCGCGGCCGCCAACGGCAGCAGCGGCGTCACGTGGCCCGCCTGCGGCACGCACGCGAACAGAACGCGCCTCCGGCTGGCCATCCGCGCAGCGTGTCCGTCTGTGCGGGACGCGTCAACCGGCGTGACATTCGGCTCATAACGGGAGCAACCACGCCAGGAAGATCGTGATACTTGCCGGTACGGGTTTTGCGCACGGTGGCGCGGGACACCACGTGCGGGCGGCGCAACCGCCCGCGGTTCTCCCCTACGGCGGACCTGACCGGTCCCCCTCCCGAAGGAGCGTCATGATCGCTCTCGGCGTCATCCTGCTCATCCTGGGCTTTGTCTTCGCGGTACCCGTTCTCTGGTCGATCGGGATCATCGTGCTGGTCATCGGCCTGATCCTCGCCGTACTAGGTATGGCTGGTCGCGAGATCGGTGGCCGGCGCCACTACTACTGAGCCGGCTCGGGTCTCCCGTCGTCGGTGGTCCGGGAGGTCGGGGCCGGGCCGGTCAGCACGTCTGCGACCGGCCCTGCGTCCTCGGCTCCCGGACCGCCGGAGCGGTGGCCGTGGCGTTGAATCCAGACGAACCAGACGAGACCGGCGACGGTGAGTGCGATGGCCACGAACATGTTGAGCCGCAGACCGAGGAAGTGCTCGGAGTAGTCGACCCGCAGCGACTCCTCGAAGATGCGGAAGCCGGAGTAGCCGGCCACGTACAGCGCGAACAGCCCCGGTGCCTTGATCCGCCGGTGGTGGCCCAGCCACACCAGTGCGGCGGCGAGCAGCAGGTCGAAGATCAGTTCGTACAGGAAGGTGGGATGGAAGGTTGCGTCGCCGGCGTAGCCCGGTGGGCGGAACTGCGGGGCGATGCGAACCGCCCAGGGCAGTGTCGACGGACCGCCGAACAGCTCCTGGTTGAAGTAGTTGCCGATCCGGCCGATGGCCTGCGCGACGAGCAGGGCCGGCGCGACGGCGTCCATGCCCAGCGCCAGCGAGATTCCGGCGCGGTGGGCCCGCCAGAGGCCGACCCCGACGCCGGCGGCGATCCCACCCCAGATGCCCAGGCCGCCGTCCCAGATGGCGAACGGTCCGTACCAGTGCGCCTGGATGACGTCCGGCGTGGTGATGTCGAAGTAGATCCGTCCGCCGATGATGCCCGCCGGCACCGCCCACCACGCGATCTCGCCCATCAGCCGCGGGTCGCCGCCGACGGCCTTCCACCGCCGCCCGGTGATGTAGACCGCGAGCACGATGCCGATGGCGTACATGAGCCCGTACACGTGCAGGAACAGCGGGCCGAGGTGGACCCCGTTCGTAGGGGGGCTGGGAATGCTTGCCGGCAGCGCCGTCCAGCTCGTCACGGCCGCCATCGCCTGTCTCCTCGTCCGGTCCCGACCGCGGTCGCGGCCGGGACCATCGTCCCCCGCCCCACGAGTACGGTCGCGCCATGCTGCACCTGGCCGCTGCCGACGCGTCGGTCGATGCTGTCGTCACCGCGATGGAGAGCGACGGCGCCTGCGTCGTCGACGGGCTGCTGACCCCAGACCGTACGGCGCAGATCAAGGCGGAGCTCACCGCGGTGCTGCGATCGACGCCCGAGGGCCGGAACGACTTCGAGGGGTACGCGACCCAGCGCATCTACGCGCTGTTCGCGAAGACACGGGCGTTCGATGCGCTGGCCACGCACCCGTTGCTGCTGGGCGTGCTCGATCGCGTTCTGGGGCACTACCAGCTGTCGGCTCCGGTGGGCATCAGCATCGGTCCGGGTGAGGCGGCCCAGGTCCTGCACCGTGACCAGAGCATCTATCCGCTGCCCCTGGACTTTCCGCCGGTCGTCGTCAACACGATGTGGGCGTTCGACGACTTCACCGAGGCCAACGGTGCCACCCGCGTCATCCCGGGCAGCCACCGTTGGGGCCACGCCCCGGAGCCGGGCACGCCCACCGAGCCCGCGCTGATGTCGGCCGGGTCGGTGCTGTTCTATCCCGGCACGCTGTGGCACGGCGGGGGAGCGAACACGACCGATCGCCCCCGGCTCGGCGTGATCCTCGAGTACGCGGCCGGCTGGCTGCGCGCGCAGGAGAACCACGTCGTCGCCGTCCCGCCGTCCACCGTGGCGACCTTGCCCTCGCGGCTCCAGGAGCTGCTCGGCTACAACATCTACCCGCTCCCGCTGGACTTTCCGCCGGTCGTGGTGAACACGATGTGGGCGCT